>JAUWBK010000116.1 GCA_030605045.1 Dehalococcoidia bacterium | reverse complement strand
CAGGGTTTAACTATCACGAGGGAACTTGTCTTAAAATTATTTGCTGACGAGCTACAAAAGGTAATCAGGCAGGGAACAGAAGTTGATTATAAATCACAGCTACAGGAACTCATCCAGTCTCGATATCAGTCAACACCTGACTACCGGTTAGTGGAAGCAACCGGGCCAGACCATGACAAAAGATTTACCGTTGAGGTAGTGTTTGGTGATACGGTGCTAGGCAGAGGTTCGGGCAAAAGTAAGAAAGTGGCGGAGAGTGAAGCTGCCCGCTCCGCATTAGAACAACTTCCCGCTAACTTTACACCATAACGCCTCTTTGCTAAACTGCAATTAGCAATACCTGCAGTCCAATATACAAATAGAGGTATCACTATGGGGAGACGAGATTACCGACACAGAGAACCAAAGAAGCTGAAAAAGGATGCTAAGAAAATATCCCCGATTACTATCATAACACCCCCAGTACAGGTGGAAGTAATTAAAAAGGGAAAAAAGAAACGGGAAGAAGGGGAGAAAGAAGAATAGCTGCTTATCAACGGCTTTACCGCACTGGAGAGCTAAAGACTCGGGCGGAAAAAGCCAAGTCAATGCTCGCTGAATGCTGCCTGTGCCCGCGTCATTGCGGGGTTAATCGCCTCACTGGCGAAAGTGGTAAGTGCCGTATTACCCATCAGGCAATGGTTTCCAGCTGTGGGCCTCACTTTGGCGAAGAGGCGCCTCTGGTAGGTAGGCATGGCTCGGGGACTATCTTTTTTGCCTACTGTAACCTGCGCTGTGTCTTTTGCCAGAATTACGATATAAGCCAACTAGGTGCTGGCAGTGAGGTTGACAGCGAAGAACTGGCCGGGATGATGCTTTCTCTCCAGACAAAGGGCTGCCATAATATAAACCTGGTAAGCCCAACTCATGTCGTGCCTTTTATTCTGGAGGCGTTAGCGCTAGCGGCAAGTAGGGGACTTTACCTGCCTCTCGTCTACAACACCGGTGGCTATGATGCTATGGAGACCCTGAAGTTACTGGATGGAGTGGTTGATATCTATATGCCAGACATGAAATATTCTGATGGGAAAATCGGGGAGCAATTATCCGGGATAAAAAATTACCCTCAAGTAAATAGGGCAGCCATCAGGGAGATGCACCGCCAGGTGGGTGACCTTCAGTTGGATGAGCAAGGAGTTGCTCAACGTGGTCTCTTGGTGCGCCATCTCGTCTTGCCCAATCGCTTGGCGGGAACTGAGGCGGTGGTGCGATTCCTGGCTCAAGAAGTATCGACTAATACCTACCTGAATATCATGGCACAGTATCGTCCCTGCTACAAGGCTTTTGACATACCGCGATTGGCCCGACCAGTAAACAGGCAAGAATTCTCCGACGCTATTGACTTGGCTCACCAGCAAGGCTTATCGAGACTGGATAAAGAGCAACTCTCGTTGCCACTAAGGCTCATCCTGGGATAGATGCGGATAGAACGAGAAGCGTGATGGCTGATCTGACCTCGGTTCAGGCAACAGTTTACGGGCGTGTTCAGGGGGTCTTCTTTCGTGCCTTCGTTGCTGAGCATGCTCACGAGTTAGGCCTAACTGGTTACGTGCGCAACTTACCTTTGAGAGCGGTGGAGGTTGTGGCGGAAGGGGAAAGAAAGCAGTTAGAAAAACTAGTTAGCTACCTCAAAATGGGACCACCTGACGCCAAGGTGGAAAAGGTGGTCACCAACTGGTCGGAATATACTGGAAATTACTCCGGATTCAGGATAAGGTATTAATCGGAAACTGGCCGCAGTCCATAGTACTGGTCACTCTCAAGCAGGCGGAATAAAATCTCCTCTGAAGTACGTGAGGTATCGCCACCACGCTGTTCACTTAGCTGATTCCCCAGTTCCTCTAAAGTAAGGGGTTGGTTACCGTTAGCTAGAAAGAAGCGAAAGATGCTCTCTAAGATAGGTGATTGACCAGTAATAAACTCTGGGGCATTACTGCAACAATCTTTAATCGTAGATAGAAATTCGGCTTCGGTAAGCTCTTTTTCCTCGGCACGCAACTGCTTACGGCACTTAGCGCACAGGTAGTCTTGAGCTAGGGCAGAAATGGAGCGGTTATTCTGCTGAAACCAGTCTAAATCAATAAACCAGCGGGGTTTTGGTTGGTCAGTACTTATCTTTTTTTTAGCCACGAAACTACCCAAGTAAAATGTTTCTTAAGCCTCGAGTTCTACTTTGGCCGACTTGATAAAGTCAAGATATCCCATCTTCAGTCCCAGTGTCTCGGAAACTTCACGGTCTACCTCATAGGGCTCACCGATAAATATCTTGCCATATTCCTCAACCTCACCTTGAGTAGGGTCATCTTGACTGATGAATTTCTGTCGAGCTTCGATAATTCCCAGGTCGAAAGGGAGAGTAAAATAGAGGTCAGCGATTACCTTATCTATCCCTAGGCCATATAAAGCTCCCCAGCCACCTGGTGTCTCGTTACGATACTTACTGCTCGGCAGCAGTGAAAGCAAATTCATAATACTGAGATTGCCCCTCCCATTAGAGATTTTTAAAGGGGATACCGTTATCAAGTAGTCGCTAGACAGGATAACATTGGGCACCCAGAAGGTCGGTATCGTTAAAGGCTTGAGTAGAGGATTGTCTACCTCTACCCAGATACAATCCTTGACATCTAAGGTCAATACCCGTGGGAAATTATAACCCAAGGCTTGATATATTGGGTAGACTGGTTCACCACCAGGGGTTCCCTCTAAGAGAAGAATATCGGCATCGCTAACCTGTCTGATACCTTCTATTATCGTCGACAGTATATTCTGGCTGGTAGTTACCGGGTAGGCTACCGGGTAAGAGGCACTGGGTTTAATCAGAATACGTCGTGCCCGGGATACTACCGGCGGTGGTTTAAAAATAAATTCCGAAGCCTCAAATATCAAGCTTTCCTCCTTAAGGAAATGCGCAGGCTTTTCACCTCTTTAATTCCCTTTAGACCAGATACCATAGCCACCAGAGTTCTAAAGAGCAGGTTCTTAGCCGGTTTATCTATCGGAATATAGGCATCATTAATAAACAGGTCAACCTCATCTTCCCGGCGTTGGTCTAGCATTGTGTTGACAATTAAATCGACTATCTTTGGCACTTCATCTCTCGAAAACTGTGGCACCGCTATATTCAGTGGCTCGTCAGTAACTATTGCCAATAATTGCTCCGGTTGGCTTAATAACTCCTTACCTTGTTCTTTGCGGTGTACTTCAATTGTAGGGTGGCTACTTTGCTTAAAACCTTCGGTCAGAATAAGGTCGTAGTCCGAGCCAATAAATTGAGATAATTCTTGTGGCCCCAAGTCATGCTCCAGATTTTTGATGACGGCCAGCTTGTGTGCGGAGCTAATCGCTGACACCTCGCTGCCCGCTTGGCTGAATCGCCAGCTATCCTTGTTTACCGTATCAAGCTCAAAATCTTCAGCGGCGTGTTTAATCACGGCCACTTTATAGCCCCGCTGCTTAAGCTTCGTAATTAGGCCTTCGAGCAGGGTCGTCTTGCCTGATTCTGACTTTCCAACAATAGAGATAATTGGTGACATGTCAAATTTCCTAATAAATTAACTATCTAATTCCTCATTCCAGTCCAGCATGATTACCTGGGCTACTTCTCCTGCCTTTATCTCTGCCGTATCTTCAGGAACAATGACCAATCCATTGGCCAGGCTCATCGAGGTTAGAATCCCCGAACCTTGAGGCCCGGTGAGTCGGGCAAAGTAGTTATCTCCCCGCTTTTCCACTACCGCCCGAGTGTAAACACGGCGTCCGTCAGTGTTAACAATCGTTTCTTCGAGCACGGCTTCTACCGTCGGCTTG
>JAUWBK010000009.1 GCA_030605045.1 Dehalococcoidia bacterium | reverse complement strand
CGAATCGGAGAGCCCAGGAAAGAATGTATGATACGCTGAACATCAACACGAAGTAAACCAGTAGCGGAACGGCTATGCGAAGCACATCCATAGGCAGACTGACAATATATTCACCTTTCATGGAGAACATGACAAAGATGGTGAAGAGCAGCCCGATCATTGCGGTAGGACTTAGACGGGGAGCAAAACTTTCCTCAAACCACTGCCTGCCTTTGCGACGGATGAGAGTGAAGCGAGTTATAATGCCAGCTACCAAGGGTATGCCGAGGAATATCAAGACGCTTTTGGCGATATCCCACATAGACACTTGCACAACAGTTGTCTCGCCCCCACTGACCCAGGAGGAGGCAATGGTGACATAGAAATATGCCATTACCGAATAGAAGAGCATCTGGAAGACGGAATTCAGGGCTACCAAGACAGCACAGTACTCATTATCACCCCCTGCCATCAGGTTCCAGATGAGCACCATGGCAATGCAGCGCGCCAGTCCGGTGATAATCAGTCCCTCCCTGTATTCGGGAAGCTCAGCGAGAAAGAGCCATGCCAGCCCGAACATGATAACTGGACCAATGAACCAGTTCAGGATGATGGAGACGCCAAACATCTTCCAGGCAGTAGCAACTTTAGATAGCTCCTCGTAGTTCACCTTGGTCAGTACCGGGTACATCATCCAGAGAAGGCCAATGGCAATGGGCAGAGAGACAGTGTCTATCCTGAGTATGTCAAATACGGAAGCAATCTCGGGAAAGACATAACCCAGCCCAATCCCCAGCGCCATGGTCAGGAAAATCCATACCGGGATGAACCGGTCTATTATCGAAAGTCTGCCGACTACGGCTGTTGGTGACTTATTATTCATACCTTTTCTTCTGCCAGCAACCGGGGCCTTCTCGTTTGACGTGCTTTAGCCTTTCCTTATCCTTTTCCAATAGCTTACTGCTGACGGGTGATTCCCTGAGTAGCTTGGTCAGGGAAGTGGTGTAGCGGTTTGCCGACTGCCAATCTATGGAGTAGACTATCCACAGTCTGTCTCGCCTCGTCTTCAGGAAACCAGCGTCCTGAAGGATACCAAGGTTACGGGAAGACCGGGACTGGGATATATTAAGTGCCTGCATAACTTCACAGACACAGCACTCCCTCTCCAAAAGCAGGTTTAGAATCCTGAGCCTGGTCTCGTCAGAGAGGGCCTTCACCGCTTTAATCAGGTCCCGCATCACTTCCCTCCAGATAATTTAAATGCCAATATGCGCATATTTAAATATACTTTATCACTTTTCTTAAAAGCACGTCAAGTAATGTTCAGTTATTGTTTTACCAGGTAAAAACCTAAAGAGACTGGGTCTGAATTGTTGCTGACAATAAATATATTTTCACTGTGAGATCAACTTAAACCAGTATTGACAATCACACAAATAGGACTATAATAAGCTTACCTGATGTGAAACAGCCTTAGAATAGCATATAGGATTAGGAGTGTGGTGATGAAAAGGGGCACTGGTGACCGTTAGATTTTATGCGGTTGCTAGCGCCCTTTTTTGTTACTCTTGCCGGGGTGCTAGAGAGCGTAGAGCCATGGACACATAAACTAGGCGAGACGTGGCATCGCAATTGGGAAAGACTTCGGATGAAAAGGGGGTCTTCAGTATGAGGAACAAGCTAGGATTTGGAGGCGCCGCCTTTTGGATTGGCTTGCCCTTAGGACTACTTGTGGTACTCGTTATAGCATTCATTATCTACAAGGAAGCGAATCCAAGTGACAATATCTGGGTTCAGCTCTGGAACTATCTTGAATCCGGTACTTTGAATGTTGTTGCAGCCGGCCTTATTATTCCAATCATTCTATTAGTCTTGGAAAGCCGTTTTAAGATTGTAGAAGCTATCAAGCAAAATCGACTCGTACGCGAGCGTAGAAGAAGAGAGGAAGCTAGAGAGAGACGATGGGAGTGCATTGAGCGGACGTCGCATATGTGGAACCAACTTTGGAGCATAACTAGTGAAGTGGCTCATTATAGAAAGAGTCGTGATAAGGAGAGAGCTATCGAAGATTTACTCACAAGGTTAGACACCTTCCCAAGTTCAGCTGAAGATGTAGTTAACATGTGGTACTATCGTTTCCCCAACCTTACACTCGAAGATACATCTTTGTTTCTGGTATTCATAAACACACTGCTCGACTGTGCGAGGACGGTTGCCTATTGCATCCAGGAAAGTGAAAACTCGGAAGAAATTTCAAAGCTTCAGGACTCACTTACATCGATTCAAAGTCGCATCAAGACAGCAGTGCATCATCCAATGATTTATGTCTTAAAGGATTCTATGGAGTTGCTCGAATTGAGGGATGCCGGTGAATCCAGTGACAAGGAGCAGAAAATCGTGTCGAGAATCAAGGGTTGGCTGTACGTTTTGAGAAATGTTACTACTGACATGAATAGGCAGGAGAAAAAGCGCAACAAAATTCTTTCATTTGTGGACGGTAAGGAGGTTGAAGCTTTTAGAAAAGCATCTGGAAAGTTTGAGGACTGGATACGAGCTCACCCTAATAAAAACGTGAAGGACTTCAAGGGATATGGTGAGTTCAAGCGCTTGTATGACAAAATGGCATGTGAAAAATGTGGCTTACACCAATGTCCAACCTTCTCGAAGGAATATGTTATCTATCTCGGTGGTTGGCTAGGCTTTCAAGACAGGCTTGACGAGCTGATTCAGAGAGCACAGCTGCCAGAGTAAACGATACGTGAGTAAAAGCGTTATCGTGCTGTGACTGGACCAAATACAGGAGAGACTTAATAGAAGTAGTAAAAGGAGGTAGCTAAAATGTGTTTACGTGTTAGAGCATCCAGAGATAAGCCAAGTCCATCGGATATAGTGAAACCTGAAGCTTTCTACTACGATGATAATACTGGCATCTTGACCGTAGATTTTAATAAGGTCAACATCCAACTTAGCGAATTGTTACCTTAATATTGCCAACACCACCTCCTTCTCAATTGCCGTAACTGCATTCCGCACAGATATATGTTCATCTCTCGCCTACTTTTGCCGGTTTTGAAAAAGAATATGTTAATTAGTTATAATGGCTCTTACTGAGTAAAAAGGCGGGAACCTATGTCACGAACTTCTGAACTATTTTTGAGAGTTAGAGAGGCTGACGAAGCTGACTACGGGCAGTCGATTATTAGAATCCACAAAGCCAATAAACCACAAGACATCAGATGGGGCGACTACATAAACATTTCCTTGGATAGAAAGAATTGGATAACTTGTAAATTAAAACCGGCTGGTGATATCGGTATCGGCAAAATATATATTGGCATCCACTTGAGGGGAATTCTTAATAAGGATACCGTTGGAATTCAAATAGCTAGAGTAGGAGTACCGTGCAATTTTTATGTAAGAAAAGCGTCTTCTTGGAAAGCGCTTTTTTATATTACTATTGGAGTCATAGTTATCATCGCAATTGCTTTTCTAGTTTCTTTGTTGGTACGCTAGTCTTCCGTTTATTTTATCTGATTTTATCTACAAAATAGCCGCCATAACTACATTCCGCGCGCTCAAAGGTTCAGGGGAGCTAGTATCAGCTTCCCTTATTAGTTATAATTAACTGATGGACATTTTGTCTGAGCTTAACCCCGCGCAGAGAGAAGCCGTCGAGACGATTAACGGGCCGGTGCTGATTTTAGCTGGCCCGGGCAGCGGCAAGACCAGGGTTATCACCCATCGCATCGCTTATCTCATTAAGGTTTGTGGAGTTAGTCCGCGCCGCATTATGGCGGTTACCTTCACCAACAAAGCCGCCCGGGAAATGGAGGAGAGACTTCACCGACTGGTCAGGGATTCGGCGGGGGATTTAACTATCGGCACCTTCCACGCCATTTGTGCCCGTATCCTGCGTCGGGATGGCAAAGCCATCGGCGTTAACTCCGGGTTTGTCATCTACGATGAAGAGGACCAGATAAGCCTAATCAAGCGGAGTCTTCAGGCAGTCGACCTTGACCCCAAGCAATACGCTCCCCGGGCGATACGCTCGGGGATAACCGCGGCAAAGAGTCGCTTGTTAACCCCGGCCGACTATCTACCCCGCAGCTATTTTGAAGAGGTGGTGCAGCGAGTTTATGAGCGCTATCAGCAGCTGCTGACGGAAAGTAATGCCCTCGATTTTGATGACCTGTTACTGAAGGTGGTGCACTTATTCCGGCAAAATCCTCAGCTACTATCTCGATACCAGTCGCGATACCTGCATCTCCAGGTAGACGAGTTTCAGGATACTAACCTAGTGCAGTATGAGCTGATGAAACAGCTCGCCGGTAAATATCGCAATCTATGTGTGGTTGGCGACCCTGATCAGTCGATTTACTCCTGGCGGTTTGCCGACCTGCGTAATATTCTCAATTTTGAGAAGGATTATCCCGAGGCTAAGGTAGTCTTGCTGGAGCAGAACTATCGCTCGACCAAAATGATTCTGGAGACGGCCAGTTATATTATTGCCGCCAGTCAGCAGCGTAAGCCCAAGGGCTTATGGACGGATAATGAGACGGGCGTACTGTCGGAAGTGGTTGAGACCTATACCGAGCAGGAGGAAGCCCAGTTTGTCGTCAACGAGGTCGAGCAACTGGTGAGTCAGGGAGAATTCAAACGGAGTGAATGCGCCATCATGTACCGCACCAATGCCCAATCGAGAGTCCTTGAAGAGGCTTTTATTCGTTACGGGGTGCCCTATAAATTGGTCGCCGGTACTCGTTTCTATGAGCGACGAGAGATTAAGGATATTGTTGCTTATCTCCGACTCATCCAGAATCCTTATGACAGTGTCAGCCTGCTGCGCATCATCAATGTTCCCCAGCGTGGCATCGGGCAGCGTAGCCTGAGTGAGCTTTCCCAGTGGGCAAGGTCTCGGGACATCTCCGAGTATCGGGCGTTGCAAATGGTCGCGGCGCAGCAAGAGAATGAGACGACGGAGCACCGACCTCCTTTTAACTCTCGTACCATAAAGGCGTTTACTGGCTTTGTCGACCTGATGGAAGGATTTATCGCCCGCAGTCGGAAGCTAAATCTGGTTGACTTGTTCGATCTGGTGGTCGAAAAGTCGGGATATAAGGAATATATCTTAGGTGGGCTGGATGGGGAGGAACGCTGGGAGAATATCCTTGAGCTGCGCACGGTAACCCGGGAATATCGCGATTTGAAACCTGCCGAAGGTTTAGCCGCTTTTCTCGAGGGAGTAACGCTGGTATCTGATGTGGACGGACTCGACGAAAGTATCGATGCTGCCACCCTGATTACGCTGCATCAGGCGAAGGGACTGGAATTCTCGGTGGTGTTTATCGTCGGCGTGGAGGATGGTCTCCTGCCTCATATCAGGTCGTTTGACGACCCGGAGCAAATGGAGGAGGAGCGGCGACTTTGCTACGTCGGTATTACCAGAGCCAAGAAGCGGGTATATCTGGTGCGCGCCTTTCGTCGTAGCCTCATGGGGGGTAGCACCATAAATCGACCCTCGCGCTTTTTGCAGGATATACCGCCGCACCTGATTTCCGGTGGTGAGTTGTGGCAGGGTGAGGATAGCCAGCTCGCCACCGCGATGTATTCCTGGAATAAAGCGCCGGCGGCCAAGCTGTCGCTTCCCGAATTAAGTGCCGGCGACCACGTCCACCATGCCCAGTTTGGCGATGGGGTGGTGGTGAGCGTCCAGCCAGCGAAAGATGATACTGAGGTGGTGGTTGTTTTTGATGGGGCCGGAATAAAGAAGCTCCTGCTGAGCTTTGCCAGGCTGGAAAAAATACAATAATTTGCTAAAAACTATTGACTTTTTACACGAAACCGTGTAAGATATATTTAGGATAGTTTGCTATGCCCATCAAAGTTCTCGATAAAAAAGTAGTCTCCCAGATTGCCGCTGGTGAGGTGGTGGAAAGGCCGGCGTCGGTGGTGAAGGAGCTGGTGGAGAATGCGCTGGATGCCGGCGCGAGCCAGATTGCGGTTGAGGTGAAGGGTGGTGGGGTAAGCTCGATTCGAGTCACTGATAACGGTGCCGGCATTCCGGCGGCAGAGGTTGCGCTTGCCTTTGAGCGTTATGCCACCAGCAAGATAGACAATTTGGGAGATTTGCAGTCGATTAGCAGCCTTGGCTTTCGTGGCGAGGCGCTACCTAGCGTCGCCGCCGTAGCTCAGGTGGATATCGTTACCTGCACTGCAGATGAATCGGTGGGCACCTATCTCAGCTTGGAGGATGGTGTTATCGTTAACCGGAAAAGCCAGGCACGTCCCCGGGGAACGACGGTCGCGGTGCGGAATCTATTCCGCAAAGTGCCCGCCAGATTAAAATTTCTCAAGTCAATAGCTACGGAAAACAGCCATATCGCTAATGTGGCCAGTCAATACGCCCTTGCCTTTCCTGAAATCGGCTTTACTTTGTTTATCGACGGCAGAAAGGCACTTCGAACTGCGGGTCGAGGTCGACTCATGGACAGTGTCATTGAGGTTTACGGAGTCGAAATCGCCCAGAATATGCTCGAAATTGAAGGTAGTGACTGGGAAAGTGGGACAGCCTCAGTTCAGGTAACGGGTATGGTTGGTTCACCAGCCGTAAGTCGTGCCGGGCGGGGCTACCTCAGCTTTTTTCTTAATCGCCGCTGGGTAAACAGTCGACTCTTGGCCTGGGCGGTGGAGGAGGCTTACCACGGACTTTTGCCGGCCGGGAAGCATCCGGTAGCTATTGTCAATATCGCACTGCCACTGACCGAGGTGGACGTTAATATTCATCCCACCAAGAGCGAGGTGAAGTTCCAGAAGGAGCACCAGGTTTTTGTCGCCGTCCAGAAGGCAGTCCGGCAGACTTTGGTGGCCCAGATGCCGGTGCCCAAAATCGAGGAAGTAGCCACTGCGTATGCCTCTCCCCCCGGGCGAGGGCCGGCATTATGGACGTCAGCCGCGGTCAGTAGTCGGTCTACTATTCCATCACCGGAAGCACCCCAGACTCTGGCGGTATCACTGCCGGTGCTACGGGTATTGGGTCAACTGATGAGTAGCTACATTGTGGCTGAAGGTCCGGACGGACTGTATCTCATTGACCAGCATGCTGCCCACGAGCGTATTATTTTTGAGCAGATTAAGCAGCAGCGGTCACGACAGGAAATAGAGGTTCAGGGTCTGCTTGAGCCGGTGACCTTTGAGGTTAGCCCGAAGCAAGAAGAGGTCTTAAAGTCACACTATGAAGATTTGGCGGAATTTGGTTTCTCCATTGAGCCCTTTGGTGCTCGAACTTACCTCGTCAGAGCGGTGCCACGTTGGCTCAACAATACCGACTGGGTAGGGGTGCTGAGGGAATTGTTGGATTCGTATTCAGGAGAGGACAAAAGCGACTGGATGGAAAAGATTGCTATCGCCATTGCCTGTCACAGTGGTGCGGTGAGGGCGGGACAGGTGTTGACCGATGATGAGATGCGGGAACTGGTGCGGCAACTGGAGCAAGCCGATACCCCCCATACCTGTCCCCACGGTCGGCCGACCATGCTCCACCTCAGCTCAGGGCAGTTGCGGCGGGAATTTGGCAGAAGTTAAAAAACTTATTTGATGAAAATTCACATTTTGCTCCGGGACAGATATAATATAAGAAGATAGGTCTAGAGAAATGGTTGTAACTACGGAAATCATTAAACCACTAGAGATAGGCTATGAAAGAAGCTGTCAGTGTCCCCCAAATCATATTAATTGCCTGACTGCTAAAGAGTGGATTCAAAGCCAAGTAGCTGTTTGGGAGTTTTCCTACGAAAAGCGGGACATTCGAGATAAGAAGAGACATCCTGCCGTGTTTCCGATAGGGCTTCCAGCAAAGTGCATTAAATTGTTCACGCATGAAGGTGAGTTAGTAATAGATCCGTTTGTTGGAATTGGGACTACCTTGCTGGCTGCACAAGACCTTAATAGAAATGCAGTTGGATTTGACTTGAAAGAAGAATATATAGAGTTTGCAAAGTCAAGGTTATCTCAGACTAGACTTTTCAACGAGACGAAGCAGATAGCTGTTAGAGATGATGCACATAATATACCACAGTACCTGCGAGAGGGAACAGTAGCCTTGTCGGTTACATCACCCCCGTATGCAAACATGCTTAATAGGCGTCGGCTTAACAAGAGCATAAGAGGCGACCTACGACAAAATGAACACTATTTGACGGTGCAACAATATTCGAATGACCCGAATGACCTGGGAACGATGGAACCGATTAAATACGCCAAAGTTTTGGGGGAAATCTATCGTGGTATTTTGCCTCTTATGAGACCAAAGGCGCACTGTATAATTAATGTTACCGACTTATGGTGGGAGAATAAACGTGTCCCAGTTCATGTGTATGTGATAGAAGCTCTTACTAATATAGGGTATGAGCTAAGAAACATAATAATCTGGGACAGACGAAACCTTGTAAATCAAGTTGGGATTTTTGGTTGGCCAAGTAACTATATAACACTGGGAACTACATTTGAATATATCTTAGACTTTTGGAGACCACCTAGTTAAGTTATCTCACCAGTCGTGGCGAACATATACATATCGCGCCCAAATTCCGTGTTAGGCCTAAAGCGTATTCCTTTATAGCGCATATTATCTAGAGTGGTTGGAGGAATGTAGCAATATCCACCAGTCTTAGTGCATAGGCTATCAATGATTTCGACATTTGATTCGGTGAATTCATTTTCATCATCAAAGAAACCAAAAAGACTGTCTCCATCAAATAACAGCCCTCGTGTGGCTCTTTCTCTTAGCTTTACATTTTTAACTTCAACTCTGTGTTTTCTTTTGCATTGAGGCATATCTGGGTAATAGATAGTAAAATCTGTGCGTTCTCGTCTCCTCGCAAAATTAACGCCCTCAACGAGATTGATCCTGATTAGTTCAATCTCAGCGCAGAGTTCAGCTATATTACCAGAGATAGGTTGGAAAGCTTGGCTAACACGTCGTGATACTTCTTCCATAAAGTTACTGTACTTCTTATCTCCAACCCTCACTGGTTTAAGCATTTTTTGCTTTATTTGTCTCTTCAGTTTATCAGGTAAATCAAGCTCAGACAGGAATGAATCAACGCTGGCTTCATAATACTTGGACCTGTAATAAAGGATAAGCTTAAAAGTCTGGGTATGTAGAGAATTGACGTCAAGTTGAGGATTGCGGTTAAGAGCTTCTTCAACTATGGTTTTGGCTGATGGAATTGTCCGTGTCATACAGGCATAATATCATAAGGTATTGTTTTAATTCAATGAATGAGTCTGTAGTCAAAGAGCTTTACGCCTCATTCTTCCTGAGGCTTCTGGAGCAGTTCCCATCTTACCATGCCGTCCTCAATCAACTGGCGGATTTTCCTCTCTTGGGGAGTAAGCTGGCTGGTTTTACCCGTTTTTATCTCCATGATGACGATTTCTTCAGGCTCACCTTTGGCTAGGCCGGGGAAAATGATTAGGTCGATGGGGCTGCCGATAAAGCGGGCTTCAGTAGGGTCATAATTAAACTCGGGGAGGTAAGGTGCCATTTGTTCGGTGAATTTACCGCCCAGTACCGCCCGACTCTGGCTAATTGCCTCTTTTACTACCCTTTCCTTTTCTGCCTCCCATCTCAGCCGTTCTGCCTCCTGCCATTGCCGGAATTTTCTTTCGAATTTTAACCTGGTGGCATAGTAGACTAGGAAAAACCCCAGGATAGCGGCGACCACGATAATCGCAATCAAAGCGGCGACTTCCATCATCAACCTCCCTAGGTCTTAATCAAATACGGACTGGATATCGAGGGCGTTTAAGAGGGGCGAAGCCCCCTCTCATATCTCTTCTCCTCTTTAGCCCGATGGCGGCTGACTGCTGCCTGGTTTGACCAGCGGGATTTTGGCCGCGCACAGAGGACAGTCCTCCGGTTTATAGGTTGTGGTTGCGGCACGATGACAGCTGAAAAGGGGTACGCCGAAATCTAATTTTTGCTCTGAGCGGTCAACTAGGACACCGATACCAATTATTTTGCCGCCTAGCTTACTTACTGCCGCCATAATTTCGCGGATGGAGCTGCCGGTGGTTAGGATATCATCAACGATCAGAACTCGCTCTCCAGGGTTAATGTTGAAACCTCGCCGGAAGGCTCTTTCGTCGCCCTCCTTTTCGGCAAATATGCCGCGGACGCCTAATTGCTTGGCGACTTCAAAAGCGAGGATAATCCCGCCCGTCGTTGGTCCAGCGACTACCTGGATACCCTGCTTGCGGAAGTGGTTGGCAATCATCCGGCAGAGCGGCTCCGTATAGTTGGGAAATTGTAGCACTTGGAACTTCTCCCAGTAGACGGGAGAATGTAATCCGGAGGCTAGCAAAAAATGCCCCTTGAGTAGCGCCCCTGCTTTTTGGAAGATTTCCTCGACGTTGTCCGTCAACTTAACTACCTATTTATATATATTATAGGACATCTAGCCAGATAGTTACTTATCGCGCCGGCTAATTGCTCGGTTAAGGAGTATTCGGGAACGAATCCCCATTCGGCTGGTGGCCAGATTGATAGCCAGACTTTACCCGCGATGTTTTGGCGTGGCACTACCCAGCCGTTGTGAGAATCATTACTATTATTCCGGTTATCCCCAAGAACAAAGTAACTATTCTCGGAAATTTTTTGCTCCTTGATGGTATAGCGGGGAGGGCTCTCAATATAGGGTTCATCCAGCTCGGTGCCATTAACATATACCGCTTCCTCTTTTATCTCTAACGTGTCGCCGGGCTGTGCGATGATGCGCTTGATGAAGTCTCCTTCCTGGCTGTTGGCCGGCTGAAAAACAATGACATCGCCTCTTTCCGGTTCGTGGAGACGATAGGTGATTTTGTTTATCAACAGTCGTTGCTCATTATGAAAGCTGGGCTCCATGCTAATACCAATAACGATAACAGTATCGACGGTAACTTGTAGCAAAACGAAGATTACTAGAGCTAATATGGCTGTTATCGCAATCTCTTTGAAGAAAGCTTTCATTGGCTACTTACTCCCAGGTCCAGCCCAATTATAGCCTATTTATCCTTGCCCTGCCAGTTTAGAGGCTGATACACGATAGACAAAATGTGGTGGCAAGGTGGATAATTGTAAGAGATCTATTCTTTTAAACTCTAAAAGGAGGTGGGCAAGTGGGTTGGTATAGTAACAAAGTGGCAAAGTTTAGACAGGTGCCAGACCCTTTCTTCAGCCTGCACATCACCGGTAAGTTTCTCGCTGGGGTAGGCATAGGCGTGCTGCTGGCTACCTGTCTGCCGGTATGGACTGGCTGGATATTTATTATTGTAGCTTTAATAATAGCAATTCCCAGTGCCAGGATTGTTCTTGGCAAGTGATGTGAGATTTTGTTGTCTTACACTCGGTTGTTCACCTCCCCATCTCCACCCACAACCTCTCCCCATCGGTAATAAATTCTATCGTGCCGTGCTGGTCAGTGCGGTATATATTTTCTGTGCCGAGCTTCTCTTGCAGCCTTTCTAAAACCTCAGCGCCGGGGTGGCCGTATTTATTATCCTCGCCCACTGAGATAACGGCCAGCTGAGGATTGACCACCGCCAGGAATTCAGAGGTGGTGGAAGTATCCGAGCCGTGGTGGGCAACCTTGAGCACGGCGCTGCTTAGGTCGGCCCTATCGGCAATAAGGTTAAACTCTGCTTCCTGCCTGGTATCAGCGGTAAGCAGGAAGCTGACATTATCTACGCTCAGGCGTAAGACCACGCCGTTATTGTCGGTATCCGACTCGGTGCCAGTTAGGTGAGTTATCGGTGGATTGAGCACCTTTATGACCGCCCCGGAACCTAAATCAATCTGCTGACCGGCATGGGCTATAGTGTGCTTTATATTCTTTTCCTTGAGTAACTTAAGCCACTCATCATATAGTGGCGACTCGTAGTCCAAATCAGGATAAAACACCTGCGTTACCTGGAAGCGTCGCAGCACTTCGACCAGACCGGCGAGGTGGTCATGGTTGGGGTGGGTTAAGACCACTAACTCAATAGTTCTATCCCAGAAAGGCATTTTGTCGCTCAGCTCTAGGCTTATCGCCTGGGGGCTGGGTCCGCCATCAACCAGGACCTGCTGATTCCCTTGCTGAATGAGGACAGCGTCACCTTGGCCAACGTTAAGGAAGCTGACGTGAAGATTGTCATCGGGCAGGGTGGCGGCAGTGAACGAGACCAGTATCGCTACCAGCAGTAGTGGTGGGACGACCCATTTCTTGGGTAGTCGGGAAAGAAAGTTAACGGATTTACTTGCCCCTGATTTTAGTTGGGCGGTGGCTTTGGGCATTGGGTTAGTCAACTTTTTCCGACTGAAGAATATCGCCGTGGCCAGGACTAAATAATAAGTCCATACCAGGGTAATGTCCACTGAGCCTAGCTCAATAAATGATAACGAGGATGTGGCCAGACCACTAACGATTAATAGCATATATGATAGGAAAAGCCAGGTCAGCCAGCCGACAACCTGAGCGGCGGGTAGAAAAATAAGCCCGAGGCCTCCGGTTAGCACGCCGGTAATGATAATGCCGGGCAGTGCCGGCAGGGCAAGGAAAGTGGCTAGTGGGCCGACAAAAGAAATAATGCCGAAGTAATAAGCAACCACTGGCCAGACAGCGATGATTGCCGCTAGGGTTACACTGAGGCTATCGCTGGTAATATTAGCTGCTGATACTAATACTCCATCTTCACCAAAAGTAGTCCCGACTGCCTTTCTGCCCAGTGCCTGGAAGGTGGGGAAAAGAAAAACTAGGCCAGCCATGGCCAGGAAGCTCAACTGGAAGGCGGCATCCCCCAGGATATAGGGACTGATGCCAACCATTACCGCCGCGGCGAAAGTTAGTGCTGTTATCGCACTGCGCTGTCTACCCAAAAGTTCAGCAGTCAGGAACAGGCTCGCCATAATGGCACCTCGTACCACTGGTAGGTGCATGCCGGTGAGCAAGGCGTAAATCCAGATTGTGCCCAGCGCCAGCCAGATGTAGCCGTAGCGTCTGCGACCAAAGAGCCAGACGCCAATGCTGAGCATGATGCCAGCGATGATACTGAGGTGGAGGCCGGATATCGCCAGGAGGTGAGCGGTGCCAGTGTGGACGAAGTCGGTTTTGATTGATAGTGGAATGTTACCCCGAATACCTAAAATGATACCCTGTGCCAGTGATGCCTGTGGCTCCGGCAGTACCATCGACAGTGTGTCGGCAAAGTGGTTTCTTAGTGAGTAAACCCATTCCAAAGGCTTAAAACCCCTTCCTCTTGCCTCTATTTCTATTCTCGGGTAGAGCATAGTCGTATAGATTCCCTGGTGGGCGAGGTAACCTTGGTAATCAAAGTCATTAAACTGGGCAGGTGTCTCCAGCTTCCCGGTTACCCGGAGCACATCACCATACCGGTAGACGGGATATCTGGGGACAAATAGCAGCGCTTTGCCTTTGACCGCTTGCCACTCTTCATCTAGTTTTATTTCGGTGGCTTGTAGGTGGAGGTGAGTACTTTTATCTCTAACCTCGGGGTCTCTGGATACAACCCCTTTGATTTCGGCAATGCCGCTGTCGTTGGAGAACCGTAGGTCACTTTCAGTAAATATATTCTGGCTTGCGTAGGAGTAGGTGGCAGCAGCGAAGAGGGTAATGAGGCAGAGACTACTTAAGATTATTATCTTCTTGCGTTGACGGAGGAAGAAAAGCAGGGGGAGGGGGATAAGGCCGCTGAGGATAAGGGCTAGGGATAGTTTGAATTCTGCTCCCAGAAAGATACCCGCCACCCAGGCACAACTAAGACAAATAAGTGGCACGAGCCTCCATCCTGATGAAAGGTTTACATAACTCTAAAAACAAATCAAAGCTAACTACCTACGAATTGTTTCCCCAAAATTTTAGT
>JAUWBK010000047.1 GCA_030605045.1 Dehalococcoidia bacterium | reverse complement strand
GCTGGTTAGCTCGAAAGCCGCCTTTAGCTGAGATGCCTTGGCAACACCAATCCCCCTCACCTGAGCTAACTCCTCCACCGAGGCGTTTGCTATCCCCTTAAGGCTACCAAACTGACTCAATAGTCTCTGGGCAGTTACCATTACTGATTCACCAGCAATACCGCGCCCCAGAATTAAGGCCAAAATCTCCTGCGCTGACAGAGCCTCGACGCCAAATTTTTGCAGTCTTTCCCTAGGCCTCTCCGAAGTTGGTAAATCATGAATGGTAAATGATTTTTTCGGCTTCTTTGCTTCCATAGTTGCCACCTTTACTTAAGTCACTACTTCAAGGGCTAACTGCGCCATAAACTATCCAGACCATCCATATCAAAGCCATAAACCTTTAGTAGAGCTTCATCATAGCCACTACCCTGCCGGAAAGTACTCAAGAGTTCGAGCATCTTGCTCTGTCCATAATTGCTGATCAGGAACTCGACGAGACTATAACTCTGGGCATAGGCAAGCAAGGATTCCTCAGCATAAGCGGAAAAGGGACTCGATAGACTACGTACTGAGATAAGACTATCTTCCGCTTCCGCCTTATCGAGTAAAGCGACAAGTACCGGCTCAAGTGCTCCTTCAGCATACATGGCGATGCCCTCATCAAGCCAGGTAGGTAGGTCATTGTAGGGATTAAAGACCATTTGATGGATAACTAAATGGGTCAGTTCGTGAGTCATCGCCCGTCTCCCCCAGTCAAGACTGTCTGGAGATATCCCAATGGCGATAGTGCTAAATCTAGTGTAAGCTACCCCTCCTGTCCATTCCTGAGGGAAAATCATCGCCCCCAGCAAATCCTGAGCGCTAGCATAGATATATATATTGACTGGCTGCTCAAGCACAGCACCAGTATCTTCAGCCAACCGAACCAATACTTGCTGGGCAACGCTCATTAGCTCACGGGCAAAGGACTCATCTCCCTCATACCAATATATGGTTACCTTACCCTCGGTTAAGCTACGCCAGGAATACCGAGCATCATCGACCTGGACTTTAGTCGGTTTGGTTTCAATTCGATCACCTTTGGCATCTTCCACTGTCCACCAGTACCCCACACTACTACCGGGAGGTAAACCACCCGTCTTCCTCATATCCCAGCTCCAGTCTGCCTCAACTGTAGTTGCGGGTACGAATTCAAAGTAAACCTCGCTGGTTACCTGAGCATAGCTCATCCGGTCAACGGTATAATGAAGACGAATCTCAGTGATATTGACGTCACTCTGCGTAGACACGCTGAAGTTAAGTTTCAGCGGAAAATCGACTTCTACCGAGCTATCCAGTATGGCTAGTCCGTCAACCGCTTGAACCGAGACGGGACTGAGTACCGCTAAAAATAGACAAAGGATTAAGGCTAATAAGCTAACTTTTTTTATCATTCTTCCCTCCCTAAGCCAGACCGGAAATAGGCAGTGATAAAACCGTCCAGTTCTCCATTCAATACGGCATCAGTATCACTGGTCTGATAATTGGTTCGGTGATCTTTTACCATTTTGTATGGATGGAGAACATAACTTCGAATTTGGTTACCCCATCCGGCGGCGATGCGCTTACCCTTAAGCCTAGCTTTTTCCTCAGCGCGCTCCGCCAACTCTAACTCCAAAAGGCGAGCTTGAAGTATTCTCAGGGCAATTTCTTTATTGCGGTACTGGGAACGCTCACTCTGACAAGTAACGACCAGCCCCGTGGGCAGATGAGTCAACCTAACAGCACTGCTTGTTTTCTGCATATGCTGGCCCCCTGGACCACTGGACCGAAACGTTTCCACCTTCAAATCATCTGTCTCTATCTTGACATCAACATCAGCTTTAGCTTCAGGCATGACCTCTATCAAGGCGAAGGAGGTATGTCGGGCATGGTCAGCATCAAAGGGAGAAAGACGAACCAGCCGGTGGACACCGTGCTCGGTTTTTAAATAGCCGCTGGCATAATCACCGCTAATCGCCATGACGACACTCTTGACCCCGGCTTCTTCGCCTGGAGAAATATCTAATACCTCAGTTTGATAACCACGACGCTCCGCCCAGCGGAGATACATTCTCATCAGCATCTCGGCCCAGTCTTGAGATTCAGTGCCCCCAGCACCAGCATGAATCGCCAGGATAGCGTTGCGATTATCGTACTCACTGCTAAAAGCCATCTGGAATTCCAGCTCATCAAGATGGGAAGCTACTTCCTCCATCTCGGACTGGATTTCTGCCTGCAGTGACGCATCCCCTTCTGCCAAGAGAATTAATTCGGCAATGTCAGCCACCCTTTTCTCCAACTCTCGCCACCTTTGTACTACCTTCTTCTGCTCGGCCAACTGGCGCATGGTGTTCTGCGCCTTAGTCTGATCCAGCCAAAAATCAGGCTTGGCTGACTGCTTTTCCAATTTGCTGATTTCTTTCTCTTTGCGCGCAATGTCAAAGATGCACCAGCGCCATCGAAATTCTAGACCGCAAATCCTCTAATTTGTCCCTTAACTCCTGCATCTGTCCTCACTCTTCTAGGCAAAAAGTTTTCCTTGATAGCCTGCCTCAGCGGCTAACGTATCCTTTTCTGGCTTAAGATTGCCACCGGCAGCCAAGTGAGCAAGCCGGAGCGGTTCTGGTACCCGGTAACCCTGGCAACACTCGAGCACCCAGCGAATGGCGGTGGGGAGGTCAACTTTATGACCTATGGAAACATAAACCGGACTCGTGCCGAGCTTAGTGCGCAGGGCAGCCCCGATAACTTCACCATTATCGACCAATTCGGCATAGCTACCTGTCTCAGCACCGAGCACTTTATGGCTACCGCACAGTCGGGATTTAGCGCAACCGATGGTCGGGGTGTCCAGGAAAAGCCCCAAGTGTGAGGCAAGGCCTATTCGCCGGGGGTGGGCAACTCCCTGACCATCAACCAGGATAAGGTCAGGGTTAACAGCGAGCTTTTCACAGGCCGCCAAGACTAATGGTGATTCTCTGAAGGACAATAGCCCTGGAATATAAGGAAAGTTAACTTTCTCGTTTACTATTTGCGTTTCCACCAGCCTGAGTTCAGGGTAACTTAAGATAACCACCGCACCGGTAGCTATCCCCTGTGCTTTAGGTGCTGAGATATCCACCCCAGCGATGAAACGGGGAGTCATGACCTCACTAACCTTAGACACCTTGGCGGCGAGACTCAACTGTATGTCTAAAGCCTGAGCAACATTTACCTGCCAACTATGTAATTGCGCCACCTTCATACCTCGATTATAGCTTCAATACAATCTCCTGGCAACTAATTTTTTCACTACCATTGACAGCCACTAAGGTAATGGTGCATAATATTGAGAAGGAAAACCAGACAAGAATGGTCAAAATCAGATTGCGACGCGTAGGCGCCAAGAGTAAACCAAGCTATCGACTTGTTGTCGCTGATGCTCGTTCACCCCGCGATGGAGCCTTCATTGACATCATTGGACACTTTAATCCCCTTACTGATCCAGAGACATTGGTTATCAATGAAGAAAAAGCACGACACTGGTTAAGTCAAGGGGCCCAACCGACCGATACCGCTGCCCGATTGCTAACCAAGGCAGGCATTATAGAAAAGTCCAAAGCAAGCAAGGAGAAAACCAAAACAAGCAAGGAGAAACCCAAAGCAAGCAAGGAGAAACCCAAAACAAGCAAGGAGAAAGCCAAAGCAAGCAAGGAGAAAACCAAAACATGAAAGAACTCGTAGAATTCATCGCCAAATCAATCGTTGATGCACCTGATGAAGTAAAAGTTGATGAGGAAACTGACGAGGAGGGCCTGCTGACGCTTAAGCTACAAGTTGCCGATGAAGATAAGGGAAGAGTCATTGGCAAGCAGGGCCGAATCGCTGAAGCTATGCGCACTTTACTCAGAGTGAAAGCTGCTAAAGCTTCTACCAGAGTTAGACTTGAGATTGTCTAATCCCGATTTGGAATTTATCACTATCGGTCGTATTTTAGCCCCTTGGGGTGTCAAGGGTAAATTAAAGGTAAAGATAGAAACTGATTTCCCCCAACGTTTCGCTTCCGGCGCCAAGGTTTACATTAACCAGCAGCCAATGACCATTGACAGTGCTGAGTGGCATCATGGTAATAAGCTGATTATCAAGCTTAGCGCCATTGACAGTATTGAAGAAGCCCAAAAACTCCGAGGTAAAACCGTAGAAATACCTCACAGCCAGGTTCAACCTTTGCCGGAAGGGCACTACTACCATTTTCAACTGATCGGGCTAGAGGTATGGACAACCCAAGGGGAACTACTGGGAAAGATAACTGAAATCCTAACCCCCGAAAGTAATGATATCTATGTCGTCCGCAATGCTAAAGGGGAAATCCTGATTCCCGCCATAGAGGATGTGGTGAAATCAGTTGACCTTGAGCAAGGACATGTGGTCATTGAGCCTATTAAAGGACTCTTAGGCTAAAAGCAAAGAGCGACTGATTAGCTTAGTCGCTGCTTCTCACTAGGCGGCTGGTTTTCTTCTTCTCTTCACTACTGCCACTACCTTGAGGCGGGCCAGTGAACGGCGAAGTGCCACTTCCGCTCGAGTTTCATCGATGCCGGAAGGTCTCTCGGTCAGCCACTGTTGGGCTCGACGTTTTGCCGCTTCCGCCCGAGCCATATCAATTTCCTCCGCTCTCTCCGCAGCATCAGCCAAAACCACCACCCGGTCAGGTCTTACCTCAAGAAAGCCACCAGAAATAGCCAAGGAAACTTCCTCCCCGCCCTTCTTCACTCGCAGTTCCCCTGCCTGTAATGTCGTCATCAGAGGGGTATGGTGTGGTAAAATGCCCAGTTGGCCTTCAACCCCGGGAGCAATAACCATGTCCACCTCTTCCGAATAAACCACTCGCTCGGCAGTAACAATATCAAGTCTGATACCAGACATAAGCTATGCCTCCTGTTTCCCAACTTCCTCCGCCGTCTCACTTTCAGCGCCCAACTCCTTAGCCTGCTCTATCACCTCATCTATGGTACCCACCATATAAAAGGCTTGTTCCGGCAGGTCATCGTATTTACCTTCCAGAATCTCCTTAAAACCACGCACTGTTTCTTTCACCGGCACATACTTACCCTTTCTACCAGTAAAAACCTCTGTAACAAACATTGGTTGCGATAAAAACCTCTGGATACGGCGAGCCCGATTGACAATAAGTTTATCTTCTTCGCTAAGTTCCTCAATACCCAAGATAGCGATGATATCCTGCAGTTCCTTGTAACGCTGCAGTACCCGCTGCACCTCACGAGCTACTCGATAGTGCTCTTCACCAACAACATTGGGGGTAAGGATGCGAGAGGTTGAGGTCAGCGGGTCAACCGCCGGATACAATCCCTGCTCGGCAATAGACCTTTCCAGCGCAATAACGGCATCAAGGTGACCAAAAGTAGCCACTACTCCAGGGTCAGTATAATCATCAGCCGGAACATAGATCGCTTGAAAAGAGGTAATCGAGCCTTTTTTGGTAGAAGTAATCCTCTCCTCCAGCTCGCCCACTTCCGTAGCCAGAGTCGGCTGATAGCCCACGGCTGAGGGCATACGCCCTAATAAGGCAGACACTTCCATACCAGCGAGGGTATAGCGATAGATATTATCAATAAACAATAAAACATCCTGATGCTCAGCATCACGGAAGTATTCCGCCATCGTCAGCCCGGTTAGCCCAACGCGAAGGCGAACGCCAGGAGGTTCATTCATCTGGCCGAAGACCAAGACCGTTTTATCAATCACCCCCGAATTCTTCATCTCATGCCACAGGTCATTGCCTTCACGAGACCTCTCGCCAATGCCGCTAAAGACGGAAAAACCACCGTGCACGGTGGCAATATTGCGAATAAGCTCCATAATGATAACTGTCTTACCCACCCCAGCACCACCATAGGCACCTATCTTGCCTCCTTTAGTAAACGGGGTAATCAGGTCAATGACCTTGAGTCCCGTTTCCATCATCTGGGTGGTCGTCTCCTGTTCCTCGAATGAGGGTGGCGGCCGATGAATTGGCCAGTGTTCTTTAGCTTTAACCGGACCAAGATTGTCTAAAGGTTCTCCCATAACATCAAACAAGCGTCCCAGAGTGGCTTTGCCTACCGGTACCGTAAGCGCTGCCCCAGTATCTATTGCTTCAGCACCACGCTCCAGCCCATCGGTAGATGATAGCGCCAGACATCGAACCCAGTTATTCCCCACATGGTCCTGAACCTCAAGCACAACCTTGCCACCACTCATGGGAATCTCAATCGCATTGTAAAGTGCCGGCAACTCCTCAGGCGGAAATTCGACATCAACCACTGTTCCTATCACCTGAGTTACTTTGCCTTTAGCCATAATAACCTCCTCGGCTAAGCCAGAGCCTCAGCGCCTCCAGCAATATCAAGAATTTCTTTAGTGATTGATTCCTGACGAGCTCGATAATAAAGCAGGGTTAAATCGCCAATAAGCTCATTAGCATTATCAGTAGCATTTCTCATCGCGACCATTCTTGCCGATTGCTCACTGGCAATGGATTCCAGAATAGCATGGTAAACCTGCATTTCAACAAATCGGGGCAAAAGCTCACCCAGCACCATATCCGGACCTGGTTCATAGATATAGTCGACGTTCTGCACTCCGGGTATACTGGCTGGTTCAACCGGAAGTAGCTGCTGCAAAACTGGCTTCTGGACCATTATGGAAACAAATTGAGCATAAGCTAAATAGACCGAATCGACAGCACCGGCACTGTAGCCATCAATAATAATACGAGAAATAGGCAGGGTATCCAGTAAGCTAGGTCGGTCACCAAGCTGAGTAAATTCAGCAATGATATCACGGCCGTATCGCCGCATAAAGTTCAGCCCTTTACGACCAACAGTAATCAGACTAACCGGCATCGTTTGCTCCAGGATAAAGCCTGCTGTCAGGCGATTGAGATTGGTATTAAGTCCACCGCACAGACCACGGTCAGAGGTGATATGCACAATAGCTATCTTAGCGACTGGCCTTCGCTGTAATAAGGGGTGTAACGCCCTTTCCATCTCAGGCAAAGCCGCCAAGTCAGCGATGACCTGTTGAATCTTCTCCGCATAGGGTCGACCGGCTAAACCTCGCTCCTCTGCCCGCTTCATTCTGGAAGCGGCTACCATCTCCATCGCCCTAGTAATCTTGGCGATGTTTTGAATACCTCGTATCCGGCGGCGGATTACACGAACATTAGCCAAGCTCTGACTGACCCCCTTCAATCTGCTCTAAAAAGGCTTTTTTAAACTCCGAGATGGCTTTCTTCAGCGCCTCTTCAGTTTTGGCACTAATCTCTCTTGTTTCGGCGATAGATTTACCTATTTCAGGATGACTTGTCTCCATGAAGTTAAGGAATTTGGTCTCGAAAACAGCGACCTTGTCTATAGCCACATCATCAAGATAACCATTAATCGCCACATACAGAATCATGACCTGTTTTTCCAGTGACATCGGCACAAACTGGAGCTGCTTTAAAATCTCAGTGATACGCTGGCCACGGTCAAGCTGAGCCCTGGTTGCCTTATCCAGTTCACTAGTACCAAATTGGGCAAAGGCAGCTAGCTCTCGATATTGAGCCAGTTCCAGCCTCAACTTGCTAGCTACTTGCTTCATCGCCTTAGTTTGGGCGGCACTTCCTACCCGAGATACCGATAAGCCCACATTCAATGCCGGTCTGATGCCGGTATTAAACAGGTCTGTCTCCAGATACATTTGACCATCAGTAATTGAGATAACATTGGTTGGAATATAAGCAGATATATCACCCGCCTGGGTTTCAATAATAGGTAAGGCAGTCAGCGAGCCGCCTCCATATTCTGGTGCGTATTTAGCGGCTCTCTCCAGCAAGCGACTATGCAAATAGAAGACGTCACCGGGATAGGCTTCCCTTCCCGGAGGACGACGCAGCAATAAGGAAAGTTGCCGATAAGCCCAGGCATGTTTGGAAAGGTCATCATAGATAACCAAGACATCTTTTCCCTGCTCCATAAATTCCTCACCAAT
>JAUWBK010000051.1 GCA_030605045.1 Dehalococcoidia bacterium | reverse complement strand
TGCAAGTAGTATAGTCCCACATGAGAGTATTGTCAAGATGACTTATCTTGGGTTTTCTTTACTCTTGCCAACCTCGGGTTGAAACAGATGGATGACTGCATTCCTGATTAGACGTGCCATGGTAATGAACATTCCGTCAAATTGTTACTTAGCATGTAGCTAGGCATCATTTTTTTATTTGAACGGCATTCCTATAGGAATCATCTTTACCTAGAAGCAAAAATGAAATTTTAAGTCTGGTCGATTTAATGGTCCAATCAATAGAACATTGGGAAAAAGAGAATCGGACGTATAATACGGATGCTATATTTGTAATGTGCCCATGATAGAAAGTTGACATTCATTATATAAATGTTAAAATCAGGGTGTCGGTTGACCTAGTGTTTTGACACCCTGATTCGTTTAAAATTCCTCAAAAGGGACGGTCTATTTAACTTTGGTAGGCCGTACAGGTCTCGAACCTGTGACACCCTGATTAAAAGTCAGGTGCTCTGCCAACTGAGCTAACGGCCCGCATTTAGCTTTAGCGAATGGTCAAACTAGCACCCTCTTGGGAGAGTTAGCCCATTAATTTTTGACTACCTCACGAGGTTGCAACTCCCTGATTTTAGCAAATCAGTATCAGCAACGCAAGCGCACAACAGTGCCGCTAATTCCTAGTGACAACTAAGCCTCTTAGACATCGTACACTTCGGGATTACTCTCCCCTTTCTGTCCAAGCTGGAAAGCCAAAAATTTCCTTCTTTAAAACTATTGACTTCCCCTTGTTAGGGTGCTACTATCACATCACCGATTGACTCATATGGTGGACGTCAATCACCAATTAATCTGGAAAGGAGGTAAGTAGTCATGGAAGAAGTAGATAGCCTAGTTAAGACCACTCTCGGAGAAATTGAGAAGGTGCTCAGCACCAGAACCGTGGTGGGAGAACCCATAACCGTCGAAGGCGCCACCCTGATTCCCTTGATAAGCGTTGGCTTTGGTTTTGGTGCCGGTGGTGGCTCAGGGAGAGGAGAGGCCAAACAAAAGGGGGAGGGCTCCGCAGGTGGCACCGGGGGTGGTGCTTGGGTAAGACCTATCGCCGTGGTCATTGTCGATAAGCAGGGCGTGAGGATAGAGCCAATCAGGGGCGGCTTATCCACCGCAATCGAAAAGATAGGTGAGACGATACCCCAGATGATAGAAAAATGTATGGAAACTTGTATGCAAAGATGGGGGGAACGGAAAAAGGAAGGATAGAAGTAGTTGTGGGTCATCGTTACTCTAACTAGCCTAGCGGTAATCCTCATCCTTGTTCTCTCGGTACCGCTCAATATGGTGGTTCGGGTGAGTGTGCCGGCAAAACCAAAGCTGCGGATGAAATTGGTCTGGCTTTTCGGTCTGGTCCGAAAGGAAATAACCGGAAGAAAGAAGCCGGAAGAGAAAAAGAAGGTAGTTAAAAAACGACGAAAGCCCGGAGAGGGAAGAAGAAGGTTCGGGAACATATTTAAAATCTTACGAACTAGAGGTCTGCTGAAACAGCTCAGGGTCTTACTCCGTGACATCCTTGGTTGTCTTAAGATTAGAGACCTCACCGCCGACTTCACAGTAGGACTGGGTAACCCGGCGGACACCGGACTCCTCTTTGCCCTCATCGGGCCAACTACTTTCTGGTTAAGCTCCTCTTCCTACCACCGGATAAGAGTTCAGCCTTCTTTTGCCGACGAGGCTACCTTCGAAGGCTATTTATCTGGGGCGGTAAGATTACGTCCCATCCAACTGGTTATACCTTTACTAAAATTCGTCTTCTCTTTGGCTACAGTAAGAGTGGTGAAAAAACTGGTTTTAGCTAAATGGAAAAGAAAGAATTAGAGATTGGCAATACCATAGCAATTGCTGGAATAACCCTAATCCCGATAACAGAGGTGTCGCTGAACTATTGGCAAGGTAAGAGTGGCATATCATTTTTTGGCGTAAAGCAGCCAGTTAGTATCGTCGTGATTTCTTCCTCAGAGAAAAAAGCCTTCAAGGTAAGTGGAGCAGAAGTCTCGTTAGATGAACTGAGACAAGAAGTCCCCAAAATTAAAGAGTTATTAGACGCAATTTAGTCTTCGCTAGGTCATTTGCCCGACCACAACCCATCAGATTTGACAAGCATAGTACCGTAATGGACAGAGGACTTACTTTTCGATATAATTTCAGAGCCGAAACAGGTACTTTGGTTACCCCAGCATCTCAGCCAAAACTAAAAATTGAAAGACCAGCGAGGAAAAGGTAACCATTACGGTCTTGATTAAGAAGGTTGCCTAAATAATCAGAACCAAAGGAGCGGAACTAAACTTGCCTGACGAAGATTACATGAAACAGGCCTTAAAGCTGGCCCGTAAGGGTCTGGGCAAGACCAGTCCAAACCCAATGGTGGGGGCTATTATCGTCAAAGATAACCAGATAATCGGCCAGGGTTATCACCGCCGCTATGGAGGAAATCACGCCGAAATCAATGCCTTCCAAAGCGCCCGAGAGAGCCTAAACGGGGCGACTCTCTTTGTCACTCTAGAACCCTGCTGCTATCACGGTAAAACACCTCCCTGTGTCGAGGCGATAATCCAGAACAACATCAGCAAAGTCGTCATCGGCACTCTGGACCCAAATCCACGGGTTAACGGCAGAAGTGTGGCGATATTAAATCAGCACGGGATTGAAACTAAAGTCGGGGTGCTGGAAGCCGAATGCCGTGACCTAAATGAAGCCCATTTCAAGTATATGACCACCGGACTGCCACTGGTAACCTTAAAATTCGCGCAAACCCTGGATGGCAGGATTGCCACCGCCACCGGCGACTCCAAATGGATAAGCTCGGATAAATTCCGGCGACTGGCGCACCAACTGCGAGCGACCAATGATGCCGTAATGGTCGGAATAGACACGGTACTGGCCGATAACCCCCAGCTCACCGTACGCCTGGTCAGGGGGAGAAACCCGACCAGGGTTATTTTAGATTCCAAATTAAGAATTCCGCTGGAAGCCAAGGTAGTCAGGAGCCAGGAGATGGCGCCCACCATTATCGCCACCACTTCTCAAGCCAATGAGAAGAAGTTAGCCCGTTTGCGTGAGGCAGGAATTGAGGTTCTGCTAATTCAGGAGGATGAGTCAGGAGAGGTTGACCTTAGGCACCTGCTCAGCTTGCTGGGAGAAAGAGGAACTTCTTCAGTTCTGGTGGAGGGAGGTGCCAGAGTCATTACCTCGCTACTGCGGCAGAATTTAGCCGATAAGGTAATACTAGCCATAGCACCAAAGATAATAGGAAAGGGAATTGAAGCCGTAGGAGAGCTGAATATAAAAGAGGTCAGTCAAGCCTTAAAGCTATCGTTTAGCAAGATATATCGAGTGGGAGAAGACCTGGTCATTGAAGCCAGGGTTATCCCTCTTACAAGCTAGCCACATTGCAACATATATTCCATCACTTCAGCGACAATAAATAATGAGCCCGTAGCACAGATAAGGTCGGTCGGTTTTGCCTGAGCTAATGCCCGTTCCACCGCGGAAGCGACATTTTCCGCTACCTCAGGAATTATTTCCCACTTAGCAAATTCGCTCACCAGCTTGTCTGGCGCTATGGCACGGGGGTGGCGCGATTGGGTAACGATAACTGTGTCCGGAAAAGACATCAGCTCGGCAACCATCCCGGCAATGTTCTTGTCAGAAGAAGCGCCAAAGATTAAGATGGCACGTTCAAAATCAAAATATTGCCTCAGCGCCTTAACCAGCCGCCTGACTGAGTCAGCATTATGGGCACCATCAACGATAACCCAGGGTTCACGCCGCAGAATCTGAAGTCGCCCCGGCCAGTGCACCTGCGCTAGCCCATCAGCAATGTTCTTCGGTGACACCTTGGCTCCCCGCTCGACCAGAACCTCCACTACCGCCACGGCGGTGGCGGCATTTTCCAGTTGATGCTCACCAAGCAGCGATAGATTAAGGTGATATTCGTCAGTTAGCCCATTCACTTGAAATGCCTGTCCTTCAGGGCTAAAAGCCTTTCGTTGCCAGGTGACGTCACTGCCTACTCTCACCAGCCTCACCCCTCGCTCCCGGCATACCCTTTCTATCACCTTCATTGCCTCTGGATATTGAGGTGAAGATATCACAAAGCTTCCTGACTTGATAATGCCCGCTTTCTCCGTGGCGATCTGGGGAAGGGTATCACCCAGCACATCCGTATGGTCAAAACTGATGGCAGTGATGACACAAACCTCTGGCTTGACCACATTGGTCGCGTCAAGGCGTCCCCCCAACCCCGTCTCCAAAACCTGATATTCTGCCCCTCTTTCTTTAAAATAGGCAAAAGCTAGTGCCGTCAGTAGTTCGAAGGTGGTGAGCTCGCCAAAGCCACCAGATTCATTCACCGCTTCAACTTTCGGTTTCATCATCTCCACCAGCTCGGCGAACGCGTTTTCAGCAATAGGACTTCCGTCAATCTGTATCCTTTCCTTAATACTGAGCAGGTGTGGTGAGGTATAAAGCCCGGTACGGTAGCCGGCTTGGGTCAGAATGGAGGCAATCATGGCCGCCGTACTTCCCTTCCCCTTGGTGCCGGCGACGTGGATTGACTTGGCAACTCTGTGAGGGTTGCCCAATCTTTCCAGCAGCATCTCAATACGTCTTAAATCAAAGACGAGCGCGGAACGCGGCATCCGCTCATAATCAGCGAAACTTAAGATGTAATCTAGAGCCGCCTGGTAGTCCACTGGTTCACCCCCTAATGACCCAACATAATCTTACCTCCTGAAGCATATCAGGTAAAGTCTAGAAATTTTTTCAAAATTAGCCCACAAAACCCCTTGACAAACACTATATATTGTGGTATTTTTAACTTTGCCCACTATATAATGTAGGATTTAATTATGGACTGTCCTTATTGTAGTTATCATGATTCTAAGGTTATTGACTCACGGGAGATAAATGATGGCATACGTCGTCGACGCCAGTGCTTGAAGTGTGATTCCCGTTTCACCACCTACGAGCGCTTGCAGCCAGCCGGACTGTTTGTCATCAAGAAAGATGAGAGGCGTGAGGAATTTAACCGGGATAAGCTCCTCATCGGTGTTCGCAAGGCCTGCGAAAAACGGCCACTCGCCAGCGGTACCGTGGATAAGATTGCCGATGATATCGAAGCCGAGCTTTACCGTTCCGGCAAGTTAGAGATACCCAGTGCCGTCATCGGGGATATGGTGATGGAAAGGCTGAAAAGCCTGGACCATATCGCTTATATCCGCTTTGCTAGCGTCTACCGGGAATTTACTGACATCACGACGCTAAAAGAAGTTGTTGACGCTCTGGTCAGTGGTGAGTCAGGGATATCTCGCCCCACCAGCCAGTTGCCCCTCCTCTCCACTGAGGAGCTAGAGGAAATATCGAAAAGAGGTCGGCCCAAAGGTAGGGCTAAATCAGAACAATTAAACCGGAAGTAGGATTACCAATGAATCCAGATAGTCAATCAAAAAACAGACCAATAAACTCTCCCAGTCGCACCCAGATTGCTCGCATTGTCTTTGCCGCCGCTGAGTCCATGGGCATCGCCGACCGGAAACTGGTCGAGCGGCTCACGACTCAGGTGATTGAACGTCTTGAAGAGCAACAACCTCTGCAACAACCACCAACCTTACCCGGAATGGAAGACCTGGTGCTAAAGCCGCGTTGGCAAATTCGCTTACCAACCGACACCGACATACTGACGGTGGTGGAGGAAATCCTGGCTGCAGAAGAACGAAAACACGCAGAGGAGGCGAAAACTAAAATGAGAAGGACTGCTACCGCCAAACCGAAAAGACAGCCGACTGCTGGCGTTAACCTTACCGAAAACGCGCTTCACGTTCTGCAAAAAAGGTATTTAAAGAAGGATAAACAGGGGCAGGTTATCGAGACGCCGGAGGAGATGTTCCACCGCGTGGCCGAGGCTATCGCCTCGGCGGAACTGATTTACGACCCAAAGGCAGACGTCAAGGCAAGAGAAAACGAATTTTACCAGTTGATGGCTAACCTTGAGTTCCTCCCCAACTCACCTACCCTGATGAACGCGGGGAGGGAGTTAGGGCAGCTGTCCGCCTGTTTTGTCCTGCCCATTGAGGACTCAATGGATTCTATCTTTGACTCGGTGAAAAACACGGCGCTCATCCATAAAAGCGGCGGGGGAACCGGGTTTTCCTTCTCCAGACTGAGACCGGAACAGGATAGAGTTGGCTCTACCGGTGGGGTGGCCAGTGGTCCGGTCTCATTTATCCGGGCCTTTGATGTCGCCACTGACGTTATTAAACAGGGGGGGATGCGCCGCGGGGCAAATATGGGTATCCTTAGTGTTGACCACCCCGACATTATGAAGTTCATCACCGCCAAAGATGACCCGACTGCCCTGACCAACTTTAATATCTCCGTAGCCGTCACCGCCGAGTTTATGGAAGCGGTCAAGGCGGGCACTGACTATAACCTCGTTAATCCACGCACCAAAGAGGTCGCGGGCAAGCTCAATGCCAAAGAGGTTTTTGACACCATCGTGGAGATGGCCTGGAAAACCGGCGACCCGGGCATTGTCTTCATTGACCGCATAGATGATGACAACCCCACCCCTAAGCTAGGCAAAATTGAAAGCACCAATCCCTGCGGCGAGCAGCCCTTGCTCCCCTACGCGTCATGTAACCTGGGCTCAATCAACCTCGCCAGGATGCTGCGCAGCACCAACGGGACTGCTGAGATTGACGACCACAAGCTGGCGGAGACAATAAAGAGTGCCGTCAGGTTTTTGGATAATGTTATTGATGTCAACAAATTCCCCCTGCCCCAAATCGCCGAAATGACCCGCAAGACCAGGAAAATCGGCCTCGGCGTCATGGGATTTGCCGATATGTTAATCCAGCTAGGCATTCCCTATAACTCGGAGAAGGCATTGAAACTAGCCGAGAAGATGATGGCCTACATATCTCATGAGGCGACTAAAGCCTCGGTGGAATTGGGCAAGGAGCGTGGCGTCTTTCCCGCCTTTGAAGGCAGTATCTATGATGTCCCTGATGGCCCCGGAGTCAGAAACGCCTCACGCACCACCATCGCTCCCACCGGTACCCTGAGTATGATTGCTGGCTGCTCCAGCGGCATTGAGCCTCTTTTTGCCCTGAGCTACACCAAGACTGTGCTGGATGGGACACCGTTCGTGGAGGTCAATCCCTATTTTGAGGAAGCGGCCCGGAACGGAGGCTTCTACTCCGCTGAACTCATGCAGAAGTTAGCTGACGGGACTCACATCAGGGAGATTGATGGCGTATCCGATGAAATCAAGCGGGTATTTGTTACCGCTCATGAGATAACCCCAGAGTGGCATGTCAAGATGCAGGCTGCCTTCCAGAAGTCCACCGACAATGCGGTTTCGAAAACGGTCAATTTCCCCCAGGAGGCCACCCGGGAAGATGTCTCCAAAGTATATATGCTTGCCTTCGAGGAGGGACTCAAGGGAATAACCATTTACCGTGACCGAAGCCGTGACGCCCAGGTACTTACCACCGGCAAAAAAGAAAGGACTGAAGAGGGCAAACTCACCCCCAGGAAGAGAGCAAAAATAACCACCGGCATCACCGAAAGAGTAACTACCGGCTGTGGCTCTCTTTATGTGACCGTAAATTCCGATGAACACGGCATTTTTGAGGTTTTTTCCAATCTGGGTAAAGCCGGCGGCTGTGCCTCTGCCCAGCTTGAAGCCACCTGCCGACTTATTTCTCTAGCGCTGAGGGCTGGAGTAGAGGTGGCTTCGCTGGTAAAGCAACTCCGCGGTATCCGCTGC
>JAUWBK010000077.1 GCA_030605045.1 Dehalococcoidia bacterium | reverse complement strand
GGGGTCGCCACCGCCTACTCCGATTCAGTGCCCTTGCTTTTGCTGCCCTTGGGTCATTCCAGTGACCGGGCAGGAGTAAAACCCTACTTTAGCTCGGTTCGCAGCTACGACGCGATAACTAAGTGGATAGAGCGAATCAACGTATCAGAACAGGTACCCGAAATTATGCGGCGTGCCTTTTCGTTACTGAGAATGGGCAAGCCGGGTCCGGTTATGCTGGAGATACCAGAGGACATAGTTGATAAGGAGGTGGGGCCGTTTGACTACCAGCCGGTCAAGGCCACACGTGCCGCAGGTGACCCTCAGGACGTGGCTGAGGCAGCCCGAGTACTGATAGAGGCCCGCCATCCCGTAATCCACGCCGGCCAGGGGGTGCTCTACGCTGAAGCATGGGACGAGCTACTGGAGTTGGCCGAACTTTTGCAGGCACCAGTAATGACCACTATGATGGGTAAGAGTGCCTTCCCCGAGGACCATCCTTTGTCCCTGGGCACCGGCGCTCGCGTAGTGACCAAGCCAGTTCATCACTTCTTAGGTAAAGCTGACGTAGTCTTTGGTATTGGTTGTAGCTTCGCCCGTCATTACATGTCAACCAAGATACCCACTGGAAAGGTAATCATCCATGCCACCAATTGCGAGGAAGACATCAACAAGAATTACGCAGCAAATTATCCTATCATCGGTGATGCCCGATTGGTATTGGTTCAGTTCATTGAAGCGGTCAAGGAGCGCTTGGGAAGCCAAGGTCAGCGAGGTAAGAGCACCGTAGTTGAGGAGATAAGGAAGGTAAGGAAAGAGTGGTTAGAAGAGTGGATGCCCAAGCTCACTTCGGACGAGGTGCCGATAAACCCATATCGAGTCATCTGGGAGTTAATGCATACGATAGACCCGAGACAAGCTATCGTCACCCATGACGCTGGTAGTCCACGCGATCAATTGTTGCCCTTCTACCCGGCAATAACACCACGGAATTATATCGGCTGGGGCAAATCCCATGCCCTAGGTACCGGACTGGGTCTTACCATTGGCGCCAAGCTGGCACAACCTGACAAGGTGTGCATCAACCTTATGGGAGACGCTGCCTTTGGCATGGTGGGATTGGACTTCGAAACAGCGGTGCGAAGCAAGATACCCATCATAACTATAGTATTGAACAACTCAACTATGGCCATCGAGGCTCCGGATGAGCCACTGGCGCAGGAACTCTATCAGTCCCTAGACCTTGGCGGTAACTATGCGGACCTGGGGCGCGCCATGGGTGGTTACGCAGAGCGAGTGGAGAACCCAGCCGAGATCGCACTGGCGATTCAGCGTGCCCACCGGGTTACCGAAGAAGAAAAACGCCCGGCATTGCTTGAGTTTATCACCAGCGAGGAGATATCCTTTTCCCTAATGTAGGTTCTCTCGACGACAGTTCTCTCCATCGGTATTAAGACTGTGTATTATGTCTCTGGCGCATTACGCTGGCTTCCAAGTCAAGCAGGGCCTGTTTCTTATCCAGTCCACCTCCGTAGCCAACCAGCTCCCCGTTAGCTCCGATGACCCGATGGCAGGGCACAATGATGGCAACAGGATTGGTTCCAGTGGCACGGCCTACCGCCCGGCTGGCGGTTGGGCGACCGAGTGCGCTGGCTATCTGCCCATATGAACGAGTTTCTCCATAAGGAATGCGCTGCAGAAGTTTCCATACCTGGCGCTGGAAATCGGTGCCCCGAAGGTCTAAAGGTACACTGAATTGACGCAAATTCCCAGCGAAGTAGGCATCCATCTCAGCGGCGGCCTTTTGGTTATGGCCGTTGCCATCTTGTGTCTGGATGCTCTTTTTCTCCCATTGGGCAAGACGAGTTGCCACCCAGGTCTCTGACTTCACGTAGATGACCCCACGCTGAGAGCTAACCAGTACATACGTTCCCAGCGGGCTCTGGTAGCGCGTGAGGGAAAAAGTCTCTGGCATGACATCTGGTCCGTCTGGTTTGCAGACCTTACACGCCCGGTAGCCGCTTGCCCTAGCTTCTTCACGCGAACTGAAATACACCAAGTTCTCTGGCTTGGCATGCTTACCCGCGGGGCAATCTGGTCGACAGTAAATCCTGGTGGTACGGCAGCCAATAACCGTGGTCACATTACTTGGCGTAAAACTCATAGCACTTCCTTCCTTCAGAGCATAAATAACTCTCGGTGAACTCAGTTTGCACAAGTATACTACAGGAGTCTCATTTTATGCTCTCGATCAAATCCTGGTGGCTGGTCATCGATGCCACCGTCTCAAAAAATTCCTTTAAGGAGGCGCTCTGATCTCTTAATTTTTTTAACTCAACTCCGATGGGACTAATTGAAGTTGGCCGATCGGCGTAGGTGCCATAAAAGGCAAAATAGGCTTGATTCAGCTTCCTAATATGATAACCCTTTGTGGCCAGGTATTGCCGTTTCTGTTCCATAAACTTCTCAGCCTGCTCAATTTCACCCTGGGCCAAGTATTGGTCAACTGTCCTTCTGATGTCTCTCATCTCCTGATTAAAATCAAATCCAGAAATCGTCTCCTGAGGTTGCCGAGCATTATTTTCAGATTCAGGGTAGTAGCTCTCAGCTATCATGGCGCCAATTTCTTTACCGACCATACTGGCCACAGTTTCATTCATGGTGGCAATTTCATAATTTCGGGAGATCCCGATTAAATCAAGTAGATATTGAAATCCCAGTGGTTTAAAAGCAAGATAATGATGCAGCCACTCCTCAGCTGCCGCGTCAACAGTAAACCGCAAACTAGCCTCGTTAGTAATAAAAGTGGGATAGGTGCCGCCAAAGCCACCAAGCACTACCACCAGTGAAGAGACACCCAATTCGTCAGCTTTAGCTTCAATACTTTCCATTTCCTCGAGGCTAATATCCTGCAGAAGAACGATCTCTCTCATGCTTTCGATTCTGTCTCTAGGTGAGACTACCAGTAAATGAGGGGGCTTATCCAGTTTAAAATTTATCGGCGGGAAGCTAACTTTTAACCTTAGGTATTTTTCTACCGGATTGAAAATGCTCTGCTTGGTCAGAGTCTCCCTTATTTGTCTGGCTATTATCCTCTCCGCCACGTTCTCTAAGGCGGTTCTTTGCTGCTGTAATTCATTTAATTCAGCTTCAAGCGAAGCCAAATCGCCCTGCTTATTACTGGTCTTGATTGCCTCTATTTCCGACTTCAGGGTTTTTAACCGATCAACCATGGAAAAATACTCGGTAACCTTATCGATTTCACCCTCAACCTTTTTCTCTCGACCAAAAACTACCTGTTTGGCTTCATTCAAGATGGTATTGAATTCCCACCGGGCAAATCCGAAGCGGTATGGTCTCGCGATTGAACTTAAGCGCGTATTAAAATCCCGGCTGGGGGTACAGCTTACACCAAGGAAACAAAATAATAGTAAACTTACTACCACAATCAGTTCTATTTTCAACTTAACTTCGCCTTTACCTGTTTCATTACTTGAGGCAGGACTTCCCTGCCCTAATAACAATCAATTTGGCTCCGTTTTTATAGAAGCTTTAAAGTATGAGGATAGAAATTCAATAAATTTTTCTTCCCGTGTAAAGGAGACTGGCTTGTTTTATGTCATTCTGGCCACAATTTTGGCTAGTTCCCAGGTATACTCGTAAAGGTGCAAACCTTTACTCATGGCAATCAGCTCGCCATCATCAACCCCTATTTCGCTGGCCATATACTCTTTCAGAAGCTGAATGGCGGCCAGATTTGATGGAAAGCCAGCCCACAAGTCCCAGGAACGAAAATAGGCCACAAAATTAAGCTTATTATCGCGGATTCTGGTATCGATTGCTCTCAGGCATGGAGGGTCAGAGAGAAAAATTGACCGTTCATCACCCACCGCCATAAAAGCCTGATTGGTATTATAGCCGTCTTCCTTATACATTCTGATTACCTCGGCGATCTGTGTTTCCAGATACTGACCATAGGTGTACTGTTCCCCTTCTTTTTTATGTGCCGTCATGAGGTAAGGCAGGTATTCTTCTATATAATCCATAGTACTGGGTGGAGGCACTCCCTGGGGCACATCGGGTACTAATGGCCTTGTCCCCGGATACTTCACCTGGAGAACAACAAAGTCGAGCTCCCTCCGCCGCTGCCCAGCATAGCTTCCCCGCTCAATTTGATATTCATATCCTTCAGTCAGGGTGGTGCACAAGCAACGAAACCAAGCTTCAGAGAGGTCTCTAGCTTCAATTACTGAAATTTTCATCGGTTAAATCCTAACAACTTTCCTTTCCGTTTTAATTGGAAGATGCGATGCCACCGCCTCCTCCGGGATCAGCCCCTCCCTCAAACCTCCCGGTAGCGGGGTCTACTTTGATACCATGAGCCAAACCGAAGGGGACCATACCCCAACTCACCATGCTGTGGGTTACCTCGAGCCCCTTTTCCCTTAACTGGTCACAAACTCGTGATGAGATTCTAGCGGAGACCATAACATCGTCTCCCTCACAGTGAATTCGGGGAACGGAGACCGCCTCTTGCGCACTCATGCCGTGGTCAACCACATTGACGATGCTCTGCACAATAGCACTGATGATGGAATAGCCACCGGGTGCACCAACAATGAAGAAAGGTTTGCCGTCTTTCAGCACTATGGTTGGTGACATTCCCGAAGTTCGGGCCTTTCCGGGCTCAGCACTGTTGGCGTGACCGGGAAATGGAGTTATTGCCATCATGGCGTTATTATACATAAAACCCAGACCTGGAGTAATCACTCCTGATGCCATCCCCAGGCTGTGGGTTAAACTAACCGCATTTCCCTCCTCATCAAAAGCAGAAAGGTGGGTGGTATCTTTGGACTCCGGCATATACTGAGAAACCTTGATTTCTTCGCCAGCATCAATCTTTTTCCGCCACTCGGCAGCACGTTCTTTAGAGGTCATTTTATCGACTGGCACAGCAACAAAGTCAGGGTCGCCCAACCACTCGGCCTTATCGAAATGGGCCGCCTGCATCGCCTTAGCCATAACGTAGAGATACTCCGTTGAGTTAAGTTGCAGCTTCTTCAGGTCATAGCCCTCTAGAATGTTCAAAATCTCAGCAATAACCACCCCACCTGCCGGGGGGCACGCAGTGGCGATTTGGTACCCACGGTAAGTAATGCAGATAGGGCTGCCGCTTTTCACCGGGTATTTGGTTAAGTCATCGGCAGTGACAAACGCGCCGTTCTTTTCCAGGTCATCGGCAATGATTCTGGCTATTTCCCCTCGGTAAAAAGCGTCGGCTCCTCCCTCCGCTATCTTCTCCAAGGTATTGGCATAATCCTCATTTTTCAGCAGTTCCCCGACCCCATAGAAATTGCCATCTTCCTTGAGATATATTTTACGAGTGGCTGGGGTTACGGTCATAACTGTCCGTGGGTCAGGAAATCCAGGTAATCTTGGCGGCCCCTGCCACATCAAGGCCATTAATGGGGTTACGTAAACACCTTCCCTGGCGTAGCGTATGGCCGGTTGAAGCAATTCTTTCCATTTCAGGGTGCCATACTTTTGCCACGCCTCATAAAGACCTTTGACCGTTTCCGGTGTCATGATGGAAGTGTAACCCAAGATATTCCACCAATCTTTTATCAAATAGAGACCCCACAACGTCTGTCCTTCAACATCCTTTTCCCACATTGCGGGGGTAACTTTCGAGCCAGCGCGGGAGAGGAAACTGAGATATTTCAACTCTTTAGTTTTGGCAAGATAGACGGTCATCATCCCCCAGCCACCTATGCCACACATTTGGGGGTCAAATATCGCCTGGGTGAAAGCGGTGGCGATGGCGGCATCAATAGCGTTACCGCCCTGTTCCAGAATCCTGGCCCCTTCTTCGGCAGCGCGCGGCTGCGGGGCGACAACCATTCCTCTCACTTCTTTATGATTACCTCCTGGTACGTTCGTCACCTTTTCTTGAAAATGGCAAAAAATCGGTCCTGATACTCGGCAAACAAGTTCCAGCGGTCAAGCTCGCTTTTTAGCTCGTTAGGGTCATAGTCTCCCCTCGTTGT
>JAUWBK010000043.1 GCA_030605045.1 Dehalococcoidia bacterium | reverse complement strand
GCCGCCAATAGTTGCTATATAAAACATCCCAAGAAGAGAAAACCCGATGTAGTGAGCAATAGTGTCAGCTATTTCGCTTATTTCGTCTAGACCATACACTGCATTGTATAAAACAACACCAACTAGAAATACAATAAGCATAATGCCTGATATTCCAGCTATTAGCAGGAATGTTTTTAGTGCTTTCAAATATCTTGAGACTGTTTTCTTTTTCCAAACCATCCATGCCAAGTATATCCAAACCCCTAGTAGTATGACTTCAATACCAAACATTCGCTTATTCCCCCTTTCCTAGATTTTGGTAATTATATTACCCCTAACTTAGCCTGTAGTTAGCTCCGCAAATTGTCCAGAAACAGTTTTTCTCGTTCACTGTTTGGTAATTGTATTCCCTCGCTAGACTCCCAATCTGGCCCTACTTTATGCAAACATTTGACCCAATTGTTAAATTTAAAACTGGGCTCCAAAGGAGAGTGCTCCCTCGGGGCATTGAAGAACACAAGCTTCGCAGGCCTCACAGAGTTCCGGATATTTGATTACCACTCTCTTGTGCTCATCCTTTCCTATCTCATAGACCCCTCTGGGGCAAACATCATAGCATATTCCACAGGCGGTACATTTGGTTTGGTTAAGAATTATATTGCCACCTATTATTTTGGCTCGCCCACTGAAATTCACCGGACCAATACGCCTAATGCCAAGTTTATCTAGCAAGGGGTCAAAGTCACTCTTATAAAGTGGAGTTACTCCGCTAAAATCAGTCCCAATTACCATGACAAGCCCCATAGCCATGAAGAACAGGTTACGGATATACCCCATTTGGCCAGCCCCTAAGAAAATATAGCCCAGAAGTCCTACCCCTATTAACACCTCCAGGAAAAGCAGTTTATGCCATCCCGCTTTGCCTGGAATCCAAGGAAAGAAACCGTACATCAGGAGTACAAGTCCCCAGCCCAGCACCACGAACTCGACAAGCCAAGTCCTGAGGAAGATGGCCAAGATTACCAAGATGGCGAGAAGGACAGGTGAAGAGACCCCAAGACCGACATCCAGCCGGTCAGCGAGAGTCCACTTTACATGGCGCATGGTGTTGGTCTTCTTGAACCCATTAGCTATATATTCAGGTATATCCCTGGCGTATACTGGGCCAAACTTGCAGTTCCAGCCTGTTTCCTTTCTAACTAGCCCGATGTCAATACCCGGAGCAGCGAGCTGGGGTAATATCAACGTTCGGTTAGCGACCTTGTGGCTAATCCCTGAAGTTTTGACCACCGAGATTATGGAATGGGCGGTAAAGTTGCCGCCTTTGGCGGCACACCAAACATTTATACCGCCCGTAGGTGCCACCAATAGATAACAATCTAAATTTTTAAGATATCTTGCTAACCTCTTTACGGTGAGATCAAAATTAGCCGTGACGAAGACGGGACTCCTTTCGGTAGGATGGCCAAAAATTCTCAGTCCGGGCTCTACGGAGAGTGGTAATAAACGGAATACGGTCCCTATAGCTGTTCTGAAAGTTTCTTTAATTTGCATTCTGGTTATCCCTTCTGGGCAACATATAGTGCGAAGGAATCGAGGACGCTTCTCTTTTCGCGAATGATTTTGAATCCGGCATCAGCTAGTGGACTCCTGATATCTTTCAGTGCTTTGGTTGATGTTTGCGTCAGGATATACGTTATTACCATTAGGGGGATACGAACCGTTAGTTGTAAGACGCGCTTCCATAACGAATTTGACCTCACCTCGTCAGCGATGATAATGAGCCCGCCAGGTCTTAGGATTCTGTAGGCTTGCGTCAGCACATACTTCTGTTCATCAGGATAGAACTCGCTAAACACTAACGTGCTCACAATCTTATCGAATGTCTCGTTATCGAAGGCTTTGTCCATTTCAATGGCACCCATCTCTTGAAGTTGAACCTTACCAGTCAAATTTCGTTCCCGTACCTTTCGCCTAGCTACAGCCAGCATTTGAGGGGAGATATCAAAACCAACTACTGAGGCCCCCTTCTCAGCACAGGATATTGCCAAAGTTCCGGTGCCACAACCAATTTCAAGAACTTCGTCATCTGTAGTGATATAGTTTTCTACGATTTGTTGCTGAATCCTCTTGCTCTGTCCCAGGGAGAGTATGTTGATGCCCTTGTCGTAGCGCTGGGGTGCTGATTCAAGGACTTTCATGAAAATATAACTTGCCATTTTCGTCTCTAAACAAATTGTAGCAATCCAACCGCAACGAAACAAGCGGTAAACTGATGCTGTTATGGGACGGAGCGTTTGCACCGTACTAGCCTGTTTATAGAACACGAACTCTTTCAGCATCTTATTGGTCTAAAGAAAGTGCCAACCCAGTATTTCTCACATTAACTCCTGTGCCTATGTTAAGCCCCTGGTCGCCGATTGCCAACGCCTCTAATAAGTCCAAAAACCAGCTCTCATAGCCAACCCTATGAGGAAAGACAGCAAGTTTTCAAGACTATGGCAAAGCCTGCGTGTTGCCGTTTTGTGCCTGTGCTGCTATAATAGCTACGGCTGGAGGTTACAAAGACCCTAACTTCTGAAGTAGCTCACGCAGTCTTGGGACCAAGTCGGGTCGTAAAAAGTTCGATATGGTTCCTGTTTGCTCAGCCAGATTTATTAGGTGGCGCATTCGTCTAGGGGTTTAGGACACCTCCCTCTCAAGGAGGAGATCACCGGTTCGAATCCGGTATGCGCTATTTTATCATTTGCGCCGGTAACCAGAGGAGTATCTGTGGAAAAACGATGAATAGCCCAAGCCCGACCATGACGAGAAAGACGAAGGGGGCTATCCCACGGATGATGTCACCTGTAGTCACTTCCAAATCTGGTGGAATAGCGCCTCGGGCGATGAATATAGCTGGAGCGTAAGGAGGTGTCATGAAGGACATCTGCAGATTAACGCAGATCATCATGGCAAACCAGAGTTCATGGAAGCCCAGCACTTCAGCGATGGGTGTTATTATGGGAACCATGATGAGGACTATGCCCATCCAGTCAATAAACATGCCCAAGATAAAGCAGATGAGCATGATGACGGCAAAGGCACCCCACTTGCCAAAGGGGGTGGCCAGAATGAAGTTTTTGACCACTTCGCCGCCCCCAGCACCAATAAATACGCCGACGAAGGCAATAGACATGACCAGAAAAAGAAATATCATGCCGCAGGTCCTCACCGTCCCGAGTCCTACTTCTTTGAAGACTTGCCAGTTAAGCCTGCGGTAGGCTAAAGCCAGAAGTGTGGCGACAAAGGCACCGACACCGGCAGCCTCAGTGGGAGCCGCTATGCCAAAGAAGATAGTGCCCAGCACTGACAGGATAAGGAGCACTGGTGGAACCAGCGAGGTAAGCAGTATGGTTGTTTTTTTAATGAAGGGGACTGCCCTTTCTTCCAGTGGCACTGATGGTGCAATCTCAGGTTGGAGTAAACTGCGAAGGGTAATATAGCTGCAATATAAAGCGGAAAGGACAAGGCCAGCGGGAAAGGCGGCGAAAAATAACTTTCCCACCGAGATCTCGGCCATTGGTCCATAAAAAACTAACATAACACTGGGTGGGATGAGAATACCCAGAGTGCCGCCGGCACACGTTGAGCCACTGGCCATACTTTTGCTATAGCCTCGCTTTACCATGTGTGGCACGGCAATAATTGATAGCATGGTGACCGAGGCGGCAATTATGCCGACACAGGCCGCCAGGATGGTACCGATTAGCACAGTAGTTATCGCCAGCCCGCCCCTGAACCCACCGAGCCACAGGTATAAGCCATCATACAATTTCTCGGTTATCCCAGAACGTTCCAGCATCAGCCCCATAAAAACAAAAAGGGGAACTGCCAGAAGGATATAATTCTTTACGATCATAAAAATGCGGCCGTAGAGTAGCTGACCTACTATATCCCCCCATACCAAAAATCCAAAGGCTAAGGCTATAGCACCGATTACGAAAGCTACCGGAAAACCGGTCAAAACCCCTACCAGCAACCCCCCCAGCATTAGTATAGTAATAAGTTCTGGGCTTAGTTCAATCATAGGGCTTATTCTTTACCGAGAAGTATAAATCGCGAATAAAGTGGGCTATAACTTGAAGAGAAAGCAAGCAAAAACCTATCCAGACCATGGTTCTAAACGGAGCTGCTGGCGGGTACCAATAGGTCTCCATGAATCTCTCATTAATTTCCCAAGCCTTCCATTGCCATAAGAAAGATTCATGTACCAGGAGTGCCAGCAACGGGAAGAGAAGAACTAGGGTGCTGGCGGCATCAATGATCGCCTTGGTTCTGGGGGAAAGATGCGTGTAAATAACATCGACTCTGACGTGCCCGCGATAGCGATGGGTATATGCCCAGGCCAGAACATAGATGGTGCCGCCCAGCATAATGACCATGTCGTAGGCCCACACCGGTGGCGCATTGAAGACGTATCTCATGACGACATCATAGGCGACGACCAAAATCAGGGCATAAACAAGCCACTTAGCAAACCAACCAGTGTAGCCACTGATGGCATCAATAATCCTGACTAACTTTCGCATAAACCCTCAAGGTGATTTTCTCATAACTTGAAGAGGGTCCCCTGCTTTGAGAGCATTCTCTCAAAGCAGGGGAGAGATGAACCTAGAGACGCTCCCAAGTTGCTCGATAGAGGTCTTGGAAATCCCAGATGGAATTTATCACTTCGGCAAAGAAGATATCCTCGGCGGCTTTCTCTTCGTAGAAGATCCTGGCTTGTTTCGCCAGCTCATCTACTATCTCCCGGGAAGCTGGAGCAATGTTGGTGCCGTAAGCTATGAACTTCTCCATTGCTTCAATATCCTCTGTCATCAGCCAAGCATAGAACCTCGGTGTCAACGCTGCCATCTCCGCCTCCACTATTCTTTTGAGGTCATCCGGTAGCGCCTCAAACTCTGATTTCTTAACAAAGAACAGAGTCCAGTCTGCGGGCTGGCGGACTCCGGAGAGATAGAGATAGTCAGCCACCTCCTGCATGCCAAATGACCAGTCCAGTGCCGGGGTGCTCAATTGAGCGGCGTCGATTACTCCACGCTGCAGAGATTCATAAATTTCTCCGGCGGGCAGGAAAATTGCTGACGCGCCCATCCGGTCGAAGATTTCTCCATCGTCACCGGCAGTACGAATCTTTAACCCCTTGATGTCGTCCAGAGTATCTAAGGGTTTAGTGGACTGGAGGAATATCTCCGGAGGAGTAATCTCGCCAGAGAAACACTGCACATCGTAATCCGCAATCATCCGGTGAAGTAGCTCCTTACCTCCTCCCGTCTCGAACCAGTAAAGAGACTCCATAGGACTCAGCCCGGCAACGGTGAAAGTGAACATACCAGCGGCATTGAATTTATCCCGCCAATAACTGGCAGCACCCGTGCCAGCCTCTAATATGCCCCCGTGTACCCCGTCAAACTCCTTTGTCGCTTCAACGAGGGCACCAGCCGGATAAATCTGCCAAACCAGACGTCCGCCACTGGCTCTGGCAATCAGGTCAGCTGTCTCTTCGAGTCCTACGTACATCGGGGTGCCGGATGGATTGTGGCATTGGACTTTCCAGGTAATTACCTCCGCTGGCGCTGCCGGCGCTGGAGCTGGGGCGGGCGCTGGAGCCGGAGCTGGTGCAGGTGCGGGAGCCGGAGCTGGCGCTGGTGCTGGAGCGGGAGCCGGGGCAGGGGCAGGGGCTGGAGCCGGGGCTGGGGCAGCACAAGCCGCAACCAAAGTACTCAGCAATGCCATCACCATAACCAAAGATACTAATGTTCTTTTACCCAATTTTTCCCTCCTTTTTAGTTATTGGGAACTCGCTGTTTAAAAAATTTTTGTTGAACGCTGTCACCCCCCTTCTTTACATTTTGGGGCATTCTCCCCATAAATTTTAGGTTGCCCGTTAAGGGCTGACATTTATCTAAGATTATACTACATTAGATAGCCATATACTAACATAATTAGGGGTGATAAGTCACACATTCTATTTCAGCCAGCCAATATTGGACAGGTTACAGGGAGCTGATTTTGGGCTTACGCGAGGCATTGACAGCCAGCGAGCAGTGGTTCAGAATAGCGGCAGTTGATACGAGAGAAACGGAGGTGATAGGTAAAATGGAAGCAATTTTAACCGAAAATGCCCCAAAACCGGCAGGGCATTACTCACAAGCGATAGTTCATCATAATACCGTTTATGTTTCTGGACAGCTACCAATAGACCCCAAGACCGGAGAGAAACGTACTGGCCCGATTGAAGAACAAACGGAACAAGCATTAAGCAACTTATCTGAGATCCTTAAAGCTGCCGGCTCTAGCCTAAGTCAAGTGCTCAAAACTACGGTTTACCTTTCCGATATTGAATTATGGTCTCGGGTGAATGCCGTCTATGCCAGAATTTTTGGCGAGCATCGTCCAGCACGCTCTATGGTGCCAACCAGAAATTTGCATTTTGGATTTCAAGTCGAGATTGAAGCTATGGCGACACTTGAGAAATAATCTTGACCAAGGGAAAGTAATCGGAAAAACGATGAACCAATTTATCTGCACGAAATGCAAGGCAACTTACTCACTGGATGAGCCAAGGTGGAAATGCGATTGCGGTTCCACTTTGGATATCGAGTTTGAGGCAGTTTTTGATTTAGTAAAAATCAGACAAAGAAAGCCAACTATGTGGCGGTACCGGGAAGCAATTCCCATCCAAAATGATGCCAATATCGTTTCTTTTGCTGAGGGCTTTACCCCATTGACTGAAGTAAATTTTGACGGTAAACCCGTTTTGATGAAGCAAGACCAATTGTTCTCAACTGGATCTTATAAGGACAGAGGCGCTTCGGTTCTGATCAGTAAAGTAAAAGAGCTGGGTATTAAGGAAGTCGTTGAGGACTCTTCGGGGAATGCCGGTTCAGCAATATCAGCTTACTGCGCCAAAGCTGATATTGAGTGTAACATTTTCGTTCCCGAAGATACGGCCGTGGCGAAGGTAGCCCAGATACAACTTTACGGAGCCAAATTAAATAAGACTCCCGGTACCAGAGAAGATACTGCGAAGGCGGTTCTGAAAGTGGCGGAAAGAGTCTATTACGCCAGTCACTCCTGGAATCCGTTCTTCTTTCAGGGAACCAAAACTTTTGCGTTCGAAATTTGTGAACAGCTTGGCTGGCAATCTCCCGACACAGTTATTCTACCGGTGGGCAATGGGACTCTCTTATTAGGGGCCTATATTGGCTTTAAAGAGCTTCGGCAGGCCGGAATTATTGCTAAGATACCTAAAATTATTGCTGTGCAATCGGAAAACTGCGCTCCTTTGTACCGGGCTTTCCGGGAAAATTTAGCCGAAATTCCCACGATAAACAAAAAGGAAACGCTTGCCGAAGGAATCGCCATTGCGGAGCCGATTAGGGGAAAACAGATTGTTGCCACCGTCAAGCAGAGCCAAGGCAGTTTTATAGCCGTTAGTGAGCCTGAAATTAAAGAATCATTAAAAGAAACTTGTCAAAAAGGATACTATATTGAGCCTACCGCGGCGGCAACCATTGCCGGAATAAAAAAATACTTGCCGCAATCAAATTCTGCTGAAGTCATTGTTTCCGTTTTTACCGGACACGGACTAAAGACAACGGAAAAGATGTTAAAACTATTAAATTACTAGGGCAAACAGAAAGGCTCAATAAAAGCTGTGTCTTTCGATTTTTGATATCGGCTAATCGTATACAGCCACGCCCTTGCTGTGCTTGGTGATCTTCGGCCTGTCTTTCATAACCTCTCTTCAGTCTCCCTTGACTAAATTAACTTTGGGCTTAACCGTTTTATTGACCACATTCTTGGGCCACCGCCCGCTGAGCACTCTAGCTGCCTCCTGCCCCACACTTGCCCTTAGCCGCTTAAAAGCGGCATCGGAATAAGAAGCGGAGTGAGGGACAACGACAACATTATCCATCTTCAGCAGCGGATTATCTGGGTCAACCGGTTCCTTTTCGAAGACGTCCAGTCCAGTGCCAGCTATCCACCTCTCCTGCAGAGCCTTAATCAGCGCCGCCTCATCGACGACTGAACCTCGAGACGTATTGATAAAATAAGCGCCTGGTTTCATTTGTCTGAATTCCTTTTCACCGATGAGATGCCAGGTTTCCTTATTCAGGAAGGTGTGCATCGAGATGTAATCTGACTCCTTGAGTAGTTCCGGCAGGCTCACCAGGGTTATGCCATGCTCCTTGGCCACAGATTTATCGAC
>JAUWBK010000108.1 GCA_030605045.1 Dehalococcoidia bacterium | reverse complement strand
GGCGAAGCAATCTCATCTTTATCTTTTAGTTTGCTTCGTCGCTCTGCTCCTCGCAATGACTTCTATGCTCTTACAGGGAAAGATTTATTAAAGGGGCTCCATCCCTCTTAGACTCCCCTTTTTAATTAAACTAATGCTTATTCGTCTTTTTCTTATCAGTTTTACGGGCTAATTGACGAGCCTTCTTGAATCCTGCATCAGTCAACCTGAATAGAATTCCGTCATCGTGTCTAATATAGCCGCGTTTACACAGGCTCTCGAATGCATTGTGATACTTTTCAGCAATTGCGGGGTCGCCTGCAATATCATCAGGGAAATTCTTTCTTCCTATTCTTATCCAATCTGGGACTTCATTAGCAGAAAGAATAAGAAATTCACCGAGTTGAGCTGCTTCATTCAAAAGCTCTTCTTCAGCCTCGGAGAGCTTCTTTTTCTTGTGTTCTTCTAATACTTTATTTCCGCTCTCAATGGCTAACTTGCATAGTGATACCAGAGCAACAATGTCAATCATAACCTCCTCCTGCACACTAAATATTTTGTTGGCTTCGCCCCTCTAAAACTCCCCTGATATATGGCTAAATTTAGGAACGAACCCCCGACCTTTTGACTGCCAGAAATCAAGCCTAAAAGCAAGCTAAAAGCAGGAGGCAGCCAAGCTGTTCGGCGAGTTAAGCTTTGGGCGGGCATAAACTTTGACGAAATCTTTCATTTCTTATTCTTTGTGCAAATCGAAGAATCTTTGATGTTCTGCTCCTGCAAAACACCCCATAAAAAAACCCGCTATGACGATAAATAATGACCACGCAAACTGTCCAAGAGTAAGAATATAACCAACCAAAATAGCACAGAACCCTAAGATACCCAATGTAATAGAAAGGTTCTCTCCATTAGAAATAAATATTCCGAGTAATACTTTGACTAGCAAAGCTCCTGCTGCCCCGAATAATGCAAGAAATAATGCATAAAATATTGTAGTCATTATTCCAAAGGCACCCAATATCGCCCAACCAAAAATGCTAACCTCTGAGGCGCCGGTTAATTCAGAAACACCAAAAACAATTATCAAACAAGCTATAGGCAATAAGATCCAAAGCCACCACCGTCTTTTCATTTTAACCCCCTTATCACCTCAATTACTGGTACTATCCCTTACTCGCCACCGACAGGCTTGGACAATAAATATGGGGGGTCTGTAAAAAGCTGCCCACCCATTTAGACTCACTGCCAAGAGCCATAATCTCTTTCAGCACCTGGTAGACATTCCCGGAAACCATGCTATCTTTAACCCTGCCTACTATTTTACCACTTTCCACCTTATAACCCAGCAGAACATTACCACTGAAATCACCACCCAAAATATTGCCCTGCCCGGCACCCATCAGTTGCTCAATGACCAGCCCTTCTTTAATATCCTGGACCATCTCCGCAAAAGTAGCCTTACCCGGGGCAATGATGAAGGCACTGGGTGTCGGCGCCGGTAGCCCACCATGACTCCTACCGCCATTACTGGTGCTCCGGGTATGGGCTAAGGCAGCGGTTTGCAGGTCATAAAGAAAGTTGGTTACCGTCCCTCCTTCAACAAGCGGGGTGCGCTGACTGGGTATTCCCTCGTCGTCACAGGGGCGACTGCTCGGCCGATAGACTATCGTCGGGTCATCCCACAGCCAAAGTTTCTGGTCAAATACCAGCTGTCCGAGTCTATTCCCTATCGGCGAAGCTCCCTCCAGCACTGTCTTGCCGTTGAAGGCGGTCATTAGGGGCATAATTAGTGCACTGGCTACCCCGTGCGGCGTAAAAATTACCGGCAGTGACCGACTTGGCACCGAGGCGCGGTTTTTGGCCAGCTCAAGCTGCTGGAGCACTACCTCAGCCACCGCCCTGGATTCTGATAAAGGACGGCAGGAGCTTTCGCTTTCCCCAACAAAGAGCATATCCGTCCCACTGACAAGGTTACCCTCAATACCCAGGCTGAAAAAGCTTTTCCGGTATTGTGCCTGCCCACCACGAGAATTCATAATCCGGACGGAGATTACGCCCTTGGCTACCTCTGCCTCACAGATAATACCCTGAGTATGACCGGTTACCGCCGTGATGAGTTCCTCACCAAGTTTAATCATTTCCTCGGTGGATACCGACTCCATTTTGGAATCGAAGATTTTAACCTGCGGATATGAGCTTGGCGCAGGCAGTTGAAACTTAGCCTGCATACCAAACTGGGCTGTTTCCACAGCATTATTCACTAGATTCTGACGGTCATCTAGCTCAGTAGTGGTGGCATATCCAATCTTACCTTGTCTGACAATACGTAATGCCACACTTGTCTGCTGCTTGGTTTGAAGATACTTCAACCGGTTGGCTTCAAACTGAGCCTGAGTTTCCTCTGAAGCAACGGCAAAGACTTCAGCTTCCTCAGCTACTTTTGCCGCTTGAGCCAGAATATTTTCCATTCACCTACCCCCGACTAGGCAGTGGCGGATTCGAATATGAGGACTGCCGTTGGAGACCGGAAGTGGCACCTGTTCTCCCTTGCCACAGCCACCACCCTGGTTCATCTCCAGGTCATTGCCAATGGCATCTATATTCTTCAGCGTGGTGAACACGTTGCCGGTAAGCACTACCGGCCGCAGTGCTTCCGCGATTTTGCCATTACGAATCATATAGGCTTCACCCGCTGAGAAGGTGAACATTTCCATGCTGGTGGTGCCGCCATACCAGTTCTTGGCATATATCCCCTCTTTGATGTCACTTATCATATCGGCAAAAGAGACTGACCCGGGCTCAATATAGGTGTTGGTCATGCGGACAATGGGTGGGTAGCGGTAATTGATGGCTCGGGCATTACCCGTCGGCTTTTCTTTCATCTTGGCCGCCGTCTCTCTGGAGTGAAGCCTGCCGACCAATTTACCCTCCCGGATAAGATAGGTCTTGGTGGCTGGCATACCTTCATCATCATATTTATAGCTGCCGCGCAGTCCGGGTACAGTTGCCGCGTCAACGATGTTGAGTTGTTCGCTACCAAATTGCTTACCCAGAGTCATGAGCTGACGCACGCGGTCATTTTCGTAAACAAAATCAGATTCGGATAGGTGCCCGAAAGCTTCGTGGACGAAGACACCGGCCAGAACCGGGTCCAAGACCACGGTATACTCCCCTCCCTTTGCCTGCGGTGCTGAGAGCAGTTCTACCGCGTGCCGTGACATTTGTGCTACCTGCTGGTGAAGACCTTGGATTAAGTTGAAATCACCACGACTACCCACGCTCAATCCTACCTGCTGGACATCACCGTCTCGAGTGGCGACTGCTGCCAGGCGCAGAATAATATCTGTCCTCTCCTGCACAATATAGCTACCTGACGAACTCAAAAAAACGGTCTTTTTAGAGCTATCGCCGTAGCCAATGATTGAGGTCTGTATCTCCGGAGTGCGCCAGATAATCTCATTATACTCATCCAGCATTTGCTTCTTTGTCTCTAAAGGTATCGTTACCGGATTTTTGCTTACCTCTGCGGAGACAATGTCAACCACTGGTTCAGCCGGCGCCAGCTTGCTTGCTTCACTGCCGGCAAATTTGGCCTGCTTCACTGCCAGCTCGACTCTACCCGGCAGCGCATCAAGGTTATTAAAACTGACGAAGCCCCACCCCCCTCTCACCAGCGCCCGCACATTGCCTCCAACCGCAGTTGCCCGGCCGATGGACTCCAGCTCTCTGCCGCGGTAGGCAATGTGACTGGTTTGGCTCTCCTCAAGACGCGCCTCGATATAATCGGCATCGTGTCGCTTAATTACTTCAGTCAGCTCCTGAGCAACCGCCTCAACAGTCATGGATATTTTCCTCCAGGTAGGAAACTTGGGACAGATACTTAGATAAAGTCAGTTTACAAAACCGCCAGACTGATTGTCAATTTGAGGTAGTTAAGCCACGGGAAATGGAAAGAATTGCTGGTCAAGCCTCTTGCTTTTGAAAAACCAACCGTGATATACTAGCACGGCTAATTTGAAAAAGCGAGGACAATAGTTGCTGGTAAACTACGGGTATATCGGATTATTCCTCGTCGCCGCTATTCTTTTCACCCTTCTTATGGTAATTATCCCCATCGCCCTCAGATTTCTCCAAATTGTCCCCAGTAAACCTAACCCTATCAAAAATGCTACCTTTGAATGTGGCATGGAAACCATCGGTAAGACCTGGGTTCGATTTAACTTCCACTACTATTTTTATGCCCTGGTGTTTTTAGCCCTTGATGTGTTAGTCGTTTTTTTGTATCCCTGGGCAGTTAGTCTCCGAGAGCTAGGCAGTTTCGGCTTTATTTCCATACTAATTTTAATTGCCATTATTCTGGTCGGTTTTACGTACGCCTGGAGAAA
>JAUWBK010000020.1 GCA_030605045.1 Dehalococcoidia bacterium | reverse complement strand
TGAAGTTGCTAAACCGGTATAGATACCACCTAACGGGCCTTTACCGGGATAAATATCAGTTACTACTTTTAACCTTGAGTAGTCTATCGACTGAGGAATAGTTTGCTCGCTAGTGGTGACGATAATAACCTCACGGCTAAGCGAAGCTACCCCAGATATTACCAATTGCAGCAAGCTTCTATTACCAACAGTTTCTAAAACCTTGTCAAAGCCTAAACGTAAACTCTTACCCCCGGCAAGAACAATACCACTCGTTTCCAAAGTATTTTATCGGTGCCTCTAACTTCACTCCCTATATTAATTTTACCATACCCGTCAATAGTCTCTAACGGGGTCACCAGACCAAAATATAAAGGGGCGAGGTTAATAAACAAACTACCAAATAGAGTACCTTTTGAAGGTGAGCTTGAGAAGGACTCTCTATTTTAAGTCTACAGCGCTGGTTTTAGTACTATAATCTTGGTGTTAGCCGGAAGTTCTCCGGCTCTGATTTCCACCTCGCTAGCCTCCAGCCGGCTTATATCCTTTTTCCCGTGAAGGAATTCACCCGCACCACTTATCGGCAAAGCACACTTATTAGTTTTAAAGTGCATCGGTATAATCACCTTAGGCTTAAGCTGGTCACAAACTTTACTGGCAACGGTGGCATCAATAGTATAAAATCCTCCCACCGGCACCAGTAGTATGTCTACTTTGCCTATCTCCGCCACCTGCTTATCGGTGAGTTGATGTCCCAGGTCACCGAGATGACATACTTTCACCCCATCTACCTCGAAGCAAAATATAGTATTGCTACCTCTCTGCTCTCCTTGAGCCTCATCATGATAGGTAGGGATGCCATTGAACTTTACCCCTTTAATCTCGGCGGTCCCTCTAACTACCTCCGGGTTACCCTGCACTGAGGCTACGTTACTATGGTCGAAGTGGTCATGGCTCACCGTAACAATATCAGCTGACTCTTTGATCTCTCCGTAATTCAGTTTCTCCGCGGGGGTATAAGGGTCAGTGATTATCTTTGTTCCGGTATCTAAAGTAATGACAAAAGTCGCGTGCCCCAGCCATTTAACCTTCATTTTAATTTTTTCCTTTTATTTATTTCGACTACTATTTAGCTAGCGCAAGGACAAGATTTACCAAGGTGCGTACCGGAACCCCGGTTGCCCCTTTAACTTGGTGGGCTCGCTCTTTTTCACCCAGGCTGGTGCCGGCAATGTCCAGGTGGACCCAGGGGGTCTCCTCAACAAACTCAGCCAGAAACTTGGCCGCCGTGATCGCTCCTCCCAATCTACCGCCAACATTCTTGATATCAGCCACATCGCTCTTGTTTGGCTCTTTGTACTCATCATACATTGGCATCTGCCAGATAAGCTCTCCCGCCTCAGCACCCGCCGCAATCATCTTATCCACCAGCTCCTGATTGTTGCCAAAGGCACCAGTACAGACATCTCCTAAGGCCACTCGGCAGGCCCCGGTTAGCGTAGCCACATCAACCATAAGTTTGGCGCCCTGCTTTTTGGCATAACTTAGAGCATCGGCTAAAATAAGCCTCCCTTCGGCATCTGTGGAGATAATCTCAATCGTCTTACCGTTCATTGCCTTCAGAATATCGCCTGGCTTCAGCGCGCTACCACCGGGCAGGTTTTCCGTGGCGGGAACAATTGCCGTAACATTAATCTTTGGCTTGAGTTGGGCGATGGCAGTCATGGCGGCGATGACCGCCGCCCCACCCGCCATATCCCCCTTCATTTCCTCCAACTTCTCTGACGGCTTGATTGAAATACCACCGGAGTCAAAGGTTATCCCCTTGCCAACTAATGCCACATTGAGTTCGGCAGAATCCTCTCCTTTATAGTGAAGAACAATGAATTTAGGCGGTTGCTGGCTTCCTTGGGCAACCCCTAACAGTGCTCCCATGCCTAGCTCCGCCAACTGCTCCCGCTCAAGAACGCTAACTTCCAGTCTGTAACTCTTGGCCAGCCTCATTGCTGTCTCTGCCATGTGGCTAGGGGTCATATAGTTGGCGGGCTCATTAACCATATCGCGGGCTAGGTTAGTCGCCTCGGCTAATATTCTGCCTTTATCGCTGCCTTTTTCAAGACGGGATTTTGCCTCATCACTGCCGAGGATTAAGAGCTGCTTGATTTCACCAAGCTTGTCATCCTCTCTGGTGATATGCTTGCGGAAGGAATAGAGACCAAGAAGGGCACCCTCGGTTACGGCTTGAGTTGCATCCTCGAAGCTTATATCGTTTATTCCAGCGCCCTGAGCAATGGTAGCGATGTTAGCGACACTCTTCTGCCGCAGCCACCGGCAGGCCTCAGCTACCGCCCCTCGAATCTTATTGGTAGATAGCTCGGCTTGTTTACCTAGTCCAACGACCATTACTCGAGCTGTCGGCAATTTACCCAGGCTGTGAACGAGAGTAATTTCATTAAGTTTGCCTTTAATCTCACCCTGCTTGATGAGCTGAGCAATAGCCCCGCCCAGAACCTTATCCACTGCCGCGATGTCACCACCAAGGCTTGCCATGCCTTCAAAAAAGTTCACCATGATGGCGTCGGCTTTAATCTTAGTGATATCACCAATTATGACCTTAATCTCCATAGCTTAAATCTCCTTTCACTTATTTGCTTCTCTCACAATCTTATCGAGGACAGGAGTAATATCCCGGGAAGTATCCACGGCAAAATGGTTACGACTGATTTTCTGAACTGAGGACTTCATCTTCTGGAACACTGCCCAGTCGGCGTCGGAACTGCTTTCGGAGTTGGTCTCTATTGACCTGGCTTTGAGTCGTTGGTACACTACCTCAGGTGGTGCCTCAACGCGGACCAGAATTAGCTTGGCATCCAAATGGTCAGCAATATGATACAAGTGCTCACGATACCGCTCGGAGAGATTGGTCGCATCTAAAATAAGCGGTATTCCCTTTTTTAGGAGTCCTTCGATGAGGTGATGAACGGCTTGGAAAAGGCGTGAGCTCTCCGGCGGACTATAGGTTGTCGCCGGGAAAAGGGTCTTACGCAGGGTATCGCTTTCCAGAATAATAAATGGGAGTCGCTCGGCTAGTTTCCTGCAGAAATAGGACTTTCCGGTGCCGGGCAAGCCACTAACGACAATAAAGGCTGGCTTTACTACCGGTTCAGGAAGCTGCCCTAAACTTTCTGATAATTGTTGCGCATCAGAAACAACTTGAGTCTCGGCCACACTTTGATTATAAAATGTTTTCCTTTATTCCGCTAGTTAGTTTGCCGGAATTGGGTGGTTAATTGCTGAAATTGGGCTTGAGTTTGCCCTTTAGTCCTCGCTATAGAAAGCAACGCCAAGTAACCCAGGACCAGTGTGAACCCCCATTACCGGGGTAAATTCAGTGATAAACAGCTCCGTACAATCAAACTGGGAAGCAATTCGATTCCTCAGGGTGACTGCTTTATCCGGAGCATCGGCGTGCATCACCGCCACAAGTAGTGGTTGCCCTTTAACTACTTTCTTCTCCATCATCTTTAACATCCGTTTCATCGCGCTAGGAATGGTTCTGGGAAGGGCCACCGTACGAGCCTCAGCATGATTAAGGGTAAAAATAGGCTTTATCTTAAGTAGTGAATTGACCAAGGCGGCGACTTGGGGCACACGGCCGCTTTTAACCAAATAGTGAAGGGTGTCTAGCGTGGCAAATAAACTCACCCGTTCCATTATATTCTTAGCTGTTTCCATGACTTCATTTAAGTTTTTCCCTGAGGCGGCAGCTTTGGCAGCAGCCAGCGCCACCAGTCCCTGCCCAGCGGCAGCCGTAGTACAGTCAAGCACTTCTATAGTCACGTTAGGGAGAGTACTCTTGGCCATCTGCTTGGCAACTAATGCTGAGTTAAACATGGCACTGAACCTGGATGGCTCGGTGAGGCACAGAATACTCTTGGCTTTCTGGCCGGCTTTATGGTAAGCCTCAAGATAGGGATCGGGGGAAGAGGCAGAGGTGGTGGGGAGTTTTTTTGCCTGCCGAAGCAGCGCATAAAACTCAGTGGGACTTATATCTATCCCATCCCGGTAGGCCTTGTCTTCAAAAATCAGCTGTACCGGCACTACTTCAATGTCATATTTCGTCACCTGCTCTTGAGGAATGCAGGCGGTAGTATCAGTAACAATGGCTACTTTCTTCATTTATTTTTCTTGGTTTGCCAGAAGTGATATTCTCGATCAAAAATGAGCCTCTTTTTATCACTAATGTTCGCCATGGCTTCCCTAGCGCTGGGTAGCGACCTGACACCGAGAAAGAAGAAAAGGGCTAGAGAATAGGCGATAAGCATGCCAGAACCATTGAGTTGCCAGATAATTAAAGGCAATACAGCTAGCCCGACGATAATTGCCAGACGGACATTGCTGGTAATGACGATGACTATCACCATTATCGCCAGGCTAATGGCAAACTCACCGGGGACCAGAGCCAGAAGCACTCCCAGGGTAGTGGCGGCGCCTTTACCTCCCTTAAATCCCAGAAAAACGGGCCAATTGTGCCCGACGATGGCAGCGAAGCCAGCGATGAATATCCATATCAAGGGGAGACCCAGCCATTGGGCAATAAGCACGGCGGCTGCACCTTTGGCTACATCAGCAATCAGAACGGCTAAACCAGGTAATAGACCTATCTCCCGAGCGGTGTTTAAGGCGCCTATATTACCGCCGCCCACTTGCCGAATATCAACCCCCTTTTTAAGGCGGCCGACGATATAAGCCGAAGGGATAGAGCCCAACAGATAACCGCTCACCGTCGCTATCACCGCATTGAATATCATTTTTAATGGCTCCCGTAGCCTTCTGTCAGAAAAAGATTAAGCTATTATACTAATTCTCTCAGTCTTCAGTGTAAAAGGCAAGCCCGACGGTTCCTGTACCACAGGCATAGCCCATTATCGGGCTGAACTCGGTAAGCCACAACTCGGCACAATTGAATTCAGCGGATACCCGCTCCTTTAGCCTTTCCCCCTCATCTGGAGCATAAGCATGCATTACGGCCACATGCACTGGAATTTGCTCTACTTTATCTCGCATCATTTGCAGGATGCGCTCTATGCCGTGCTCCCGGTTTCTCACTGCTCCAGTAAAATGTACCGCTCCGGAAACAGTAAGAATTGGCCTGATATTGAGTATCGAGCCTACCTGAGACGCTATCTTGGGTATGCGCCCGGAGCGGTAAACATGGCGAATCGTATCCAGAAGGACAATACAACTAACCTTGTCTCTTATCTCCTCGGCGGCGCTGACTACCTCAGCCAAGTCCTTCCCCTCGGCGGCTGCCCGCGCCCCAGCTAAAGCAACAAAACCTTCGGCAGGGGTAGCCGTATTGGAGTCTAATATTTCTAAGGAGATAGCGGGAAGTTCGGTTTTGGCTAGCTCTTTAGCTCTTTGAGCAACATTATAGACGGTGCTGAGTTTGATTGAGACGGTTACACAGAGGATATCCTTGGCTTGCTGGCTCGCCTTCCGGTAGGCGTTAAGGCAGTCTTCGGGAGAGGCAGCCGATGTCTTAAAAGACTCCGGGTCTTTTAAGAATAATTCATATGCCTCCGAAGGGGTTATATCTACCCAGTCTTTGTAGAGTTTGCCCCCGGCAAAAAAGTTAATCGGGATAATTCCAATCCCATACTGCTCGACCAATTCCCTGGTGAGGCAAGCAATGCTATCAGTGACGATGGCTACCTTTTTCGTTGCAGACCTCCTCTAATTGGCTACTCGCGTCGGCAATCGGTAATTTATGCGGCGTTTGAATATTCGTCGACCTTTTCTTAGCCATCGGTCCAGCAGCGGTGGCACTAAGAAAAGTCCCCACATTACCAGAATTAGACCGACAAAGGTGGTCAAACTGAGCCTACCACCGGCATAATAGGCAACCATGGTTAGCGTTAAGAGTCCCGAGATAATTAATAAAGCTATCCTCAACCAGCGCTGTCGCAGGCGAATAAAGGCAGCGATAGTTAGCGCTAAGGTTAAAAAGCTCAGTCCAATCCAGGGAGCAAAATAATACACGCGCTGCAAAGTGTATTCGGTGAATCGACCATCTGGTGCCACCGTTAAAAACCAGCCGATGATAATTGGCGTTGGCAGTAGCATTAAGGAACTAAACAGCCAGTCTCGCCTGGTGGTTTGCACCACAATACAGAAGAGCCACCATAGGGCCAGCGGGAAATAGAGGGGTATGGCCAGTAATGACCATCCTTTAGGTAGATGAGGTAAAAGGAGACCAACGACGACTACTGGTAGTAAAGAGTAACCCAGCCACGAGAAAACCCAAGTTGGTTTACCATGTACCCAACCATAGATGACGGTAACTAGGATTAGCGTGAGCATGATTGAGAGCCAACCAATATGGTGCCACCAGTTGAGCACAAACAAGATGCCAAAAAGCAGGTGCGGCATTGAAGCCAGTAACGCTTGCCGCCAACTACCCTGGCTATGGGCTTCATATATCTGCCGGGCGATCAATTTGGCCGAGCCCAGCAGTCCAAGGCAAGTCTCGGTTGCCTCTTCTTCAGAGAGCCCGGCTTTCTTCAGTTCCTGAAGCTTGTCTTCGATATGTGTCTCGAGCTCACTGATGACTTCTCTCTCTTCAGAGCGGTCAATCCTTAAATTATCTCTAATATCTTCCAGGTAATGACTTAATGAGGTTGTCATTGCCCCTGCCTTTTAATAACTCGCCGGTTAAAAAATCAGATTCATGGCCTTTAGGAAGTCCTGCCAATGAACTCTCTCCGCGGCCAGCTTAGAGTGTCCTTTAGCCGTGATGCGATAATACCGCCTCGGCCGACTATTAGACAGCAGCTGCCACTTACCCAGAATTGAGCCGGCCTTTTCTAAGCGGTGGAGAGCCGGGTAAAGGGTCCCTTCCTTAAATTTGAAGTAGCCTTGACTCCTTTTCTCAAGCTCCTTGATAATCTGATAACCATACATTGATTGCTGCCCAATCAAGCAGAGAAGCAAAGAATCAGCACTTCCCCTGATTAGCTCTCGTCTTGGTTCCATTTTTTACCTCGTCTAATATAATACATAGAGTAACTATATATCATTTTACTCAGATAGTTGCCGATTTGCAACCATTAGGCCTGGGGAATTGGTGAATAAGTTGAGCACCATCCAAATACGCCGAGAACATATTGCCGGCTTGACTTACTCCTGACGAGAGGCTAACTCTACTAGCTGGTTCAGGACTTCTTCCATCTTCCTTAATTCTTCTCCCCAGCCAGCCCAATTACCTGCCTTGAGATGCTCCTGCGCTTTAGTATAGTGCTCCTGGGCTAACTCCGCTAGCTCGGCTAGCTCGACTAGTTCGGCAGGCATCCCCGGAGTAGCTGGAGGAGCCGATACCGGAAGCTCTTCTGCGGACAAGCCAGGATAGATGGCGCTCAGGCTCTGGGCCAGGGTCGGCTCCATGGCGATCAGGTCGCCACTGGCGACGACGACTCTCTTTAGTTCTGGCAGTTGCCCCCTCTCGGCTTTGAGATAAACTGGCTCCACGTAAAGAATCGATTGCTCAATGGGTATCACCAGCAGGTTACCTCGGATAACCTGGGAGCCTTTTTGCCCCCACAGGGTAAGCTGACTGGAGATGGTGGGATCCTGATCGATTCGGGCTTCAATCTGTCTTGGTCCGTAAATCAGCTTATCCTTGGGGAAATCATAGGCAATAAGTTTACCGTACTTATCACCGTCACTGCGCGCTGCCAGCCAGGTAATCATGTTGTCTTTCTGGGTGGGAGTGAAGGGAAGCATCAGCACAAATTCCTCTCGCTCTTCACCAGGCAGCCTCATTATCACATAGTAAGGCTCCATACTTCGTTCGGCGTCAGCGTAGGTCTCAACCGGGATTGACCACAAGTCCTCTTTATTGTAAAAGACCCTGGGGTCTTGCATGTGATAGGTTTGATACACTGATACCTGTACCTGGAAAAGGTCTTGAGGATAGCGCAGGTGCGCCCGAAGTGATTCCGGCATTTCCTCTATTGGGGTAAAGAGAGCCGGAAAGATAGCGGCGTAGGTATTGACCACGGCATCTTCTGGGTCGATGAGGTAGAAGGTAACTGAGCCGTCATAGGGATTGATGACCACTTTAACACTGTTACGGATGTAGTTAATACCTCCCGGGGTGGGCTGGGAATAGGGATAGTGGTCAGAAACAGTATAGGCATCCTGTATCCAGTATAGCTTGCCATCGTTAATCACTATATACGGGTCGCTGTCTAGCTTGAGAAAGGGGGCCAGATGCTGCACTCGTTGCCGGATGTTGCGGCGATAAAGAAGCTGGCTATCCGCAGTCAATTCCCCACTAATCAGGAGGTTAATGTCGCCGAGTTCCCAGGCGAAAACCAGCTTACGAATGAAGGAATTCAACTTTATCCCGTTCTCAGCTTCATATCTGGTATAGACATTAGTATCTCCCTTGGGGTAGTCGAATTCCGCAATCTTAGTGTTGACAATGACATAATCTTCTGTCTTCTCCCCAAAGTAAATCTCCGGCCTCTCAATCTCAATCGTGCCAATAGGTGGTACATCTTTGACCCAAAGATTGGGTAAACCCCGCTCAGTGACTTCATTGGTCGGACTTAGCGCAACGCCATAGCCGTGGGTGAACTGGAGGCGTCGATTAATCCAGGTCTGGGCTTGAGCGGCAAGCTTTTCCGGAGAAAGCTCTCGTGCTCCGAGTAGTACCTGACGATAGCTACCATCAATTTCGTAGCGGTCAACGTCAATGTCTACAAAATCATAGTACAGTCTTATTGACTGTATCTGGTTATAAGTATCCTTGAGAGGGCGGTAATCCCATAACCTGATATTATTTATCGTGGCACTATTTTGGGCAATATCTTCTTCACTTGGGGCAACTTCAACCGGGATATCCTTTTCCTCGATTCGGTCAAGCCCGAAGGCAAGTCGGGTTAGTTGGATGTTGTACTTAATATAGGGCCTTTCTTTATCTAACTCATTGGGTTCTACCTGGAATCTCTGCATGATTGCCGGATAGATACTCCCGAAGATAATGGCTAAGACCATCCATAATCCGATGGATGCAAATAACCAATGCTTTCCGCGGCGAAAGATGCCAATTAATAGCAGCAAGCCTGATATTATGGCAATAACAATGAGAATCCGCCAGGCCAGCCACTGGGCATGGGCGTCGGTATAGCCGGCACCAAAAATGACACCACGCTCGGAGTAGAGAAGGTCAAAGATTTTAAGACGGTAGCTCCAGGCAATGAGAAAGAAGATAACAGCCCCCAGTATTGAAAGGTGTCCTTTAATGGCGATGGTAAAAGCGGTGCGGCGCAAACCAATATTGAGCACATAAATGGTAGCCGTAAAAATGAGGATGATGATGGTAGCCCATATCAACCATCCCTGAATGAATTGGTAAAGAGGGAGATTAAAGAGGTAAAAGGCGACATCTCTACCTAGCAGGGGCTCAGTGATATTGAAGTTGGTAGCATTGGCGAAACGTAAAACCATCTCCCACTGACCGGAAGTAACCAGACCGAAAATAAGGCTTAGAAAAAGAGCCGAGATTAAGACGCCAATATCGAACATACGACGCACGATGACTAATCCTTGTCCGATGAAAACATTATCTTCACTTACCGGAGATAATCGCCGTGCCAGGAAAAGATTAGACAGGAGTAGCATCAGAAAGACAAAAGCACCGGCAGCGAAAAGCCATAATTTTGTCGTCAGGATGGTGGTGTAGACGCTGCTGAACCCCAGGCTATCGAACCAGAGCCACTCGGTGTAGATGCCCCTGCCGATGGCGGCGATGATGAAAAGAAAGACCAGCGTGCCAATGATAATAAGCCACCTTCGGGCAGGATTGGGTCTTCTTTCCCGTTTTGGGGGCTTGGGAGAGGTGGGACTTTCCTTCCCCCATATCCTATCTAGATCACTAAAATAACTCATATTATTTATTCTTATAGCTGCCAAAAGCTGTTTAATTGTTCAAAATCGATTATGCCACTTTCCGCCACGTTTTCGACTTCAATACCGGCCTCAACGGCTGCCGCCACCGGGTTTAGTCCACCGAGCAGCACCATGCCAACCCTATTTAGACCTATCGCAATTTGGCAGATTGGTTCGCTGGTGTTGCCCAAGGCATAAACGCCACTGATGCCAGCCTCTTTGAGTGAAGTGATTACTTCCTGGGCAATTAACCGGGACGGGGCCGGTATTTCACGGAAATTAGCCAGTATTTTGCCATTGCCGGTTCTGGATGCTTCGCTGACACTGGTCATCTTGGCGCGGATGTATTGCTCGGACGGGTCTAGGGAAGTACCGGCATAGTTGATGATGGCGACAAAGCGCCTTGGTTTTGAATCTCTAACTTCAAGCACGCCGCCAAACCTGGATTCAGTGGGAATCCCTGCCTTGAGCAAGGCGCCATTAATGACCACACTACATACCGTGGCTAGGCCAATTTTACCTTTCGGAAC
>JAUWBK010000069.1 GCA_030605045.1 Dehalococcoidia bacterium | reverse complement strand
AACAGCAGGGGCAGTAGGAATAGCGGTAGGGAGAAATATCTGGCAGCGTAAAGACCCTCTGATTATTAGTGAGAAGATACATCAAATAATCTTTGGCTCTTAACCATCGTCAAAAAGCCTCTGGAATTTCAGGTTTGTTTTATGCCTGCCATTGCACATTTCGTCATTTTGTGTCCTGCGTTTAAAAAGAAAGACGCCCCGCTTTATGGAGCGTCTTTGTGCAGCACTTTCTTAAAAGTCATGTTGACAGTAATTTTATATAATATAGTATACTATAATGATAGACTTAGTCAATATAGGAGCCAAATTATGAAGCTTTCTACTAGAGGGCGATATGCCACCAGAACGCTTTTAGACCTAGCTCTTCATCAGAGAGACGGGCCAGTTCAATTAAAAGATATCGCCCGGAGGCAGCAGATTTCGCTGGGATATTTAGAGCATTTGATTACCCCTCTTATCGCTGGAGGTATCGTACAAAGCATTCGTGGTGCCAGGGGCGGAGTCTGGTTAGTCAAAACCCCTGAAGAGATAAGATTGAGTGATGTTATCCAACTCCTTGAGGGCTCTATGGCACCAGTAGCGTGCGTTGATAATCCAGAGATGTGTAACCGCTCCAGCTTTTGTGTTACCCGTGATATCTGGTGCGAGCTGAAAAAGGCGATGGATGATGTTTTGGAGTCGACAAGTCTGCAGGATTTGGTGGAGAGACAGAAGAAGAAAGAAGGGCTGGAATCGGCTATGTATTACGTTTAGTTTACCCTAAAAACTTAACCTGTACACCAAAGGAGACAAAGCTTCCATGATTGATCGGTATTCAAGACAAACTCTTTTTCGTGGAATAGGCGAAGAAGGGCAGAAGAAATTAGGCAATAGTCAGGTGGTGATTATTGGTTGCGGGGCGCTGGGAACCGTCATTGCTGATTCTTTGGTGCGCGCTGGTGTTGGCAAAGTTAGGATTATTGATCGAGACCTTATTGAGTACCATAACTTACAGCGACAAGTCCTTTTTGATGAGGAAGATGTAAGGAGTAAATTACCAAAGGCTATTGCCGCCGAGCGGCATCTAAAGAAGGTGAACTCATCAGTTGAGATAGAAGGAATAGTTGCAGATGTGCACTATGCCAACATTGAAAAACTAGTCACCGGAGCCGATTTAATCCTAGACGGACTGGATAACCCAGAGACTCGATTTTTAATAAATGACGTTTCTCTCAAGCATAAAATTCCATGGATTTATGGCGGTGCCATCGCTGCCTACGGCATGACCATGAATATCATTCCAGGTAAAACCCCTTGCTTTCGCTGCGTCTTTCCTTCTGTACCTTCCCCAGGTGTAATTCCCACTTGTGATAGAGCGGGGGTAATCAGTCCAGCTCCTTCAATTATCGCCTCTTTTCAATCTGCCGAAGCAATGAAAATATTAATAGGTGCCGAGGAAATCAACCGGGATATCATATTTATCGATGTTTGGCAAGGAACCTTTGAACGTTTTAAACCCAGTCTTCGCCTAGGTTGTCCAGCCTGTCAAGGCAATTATGAATTTTTACAGAGACAATTTGGTATCAGAACCACCATACTTTGTGGTCAATATTCGGTACAGGTTTTAGATCCCAAAGTAGAAAGCCTCTCTCTGGACAAATTAGGCAAGCAGCTTAAGCCTCTCGGAGAAGTCAGTTATAACGGGTCTACGCTGCGCTTCACCGTAAACGGTCACGAAATGGTTATTTTCCCCGATGGTCGGCTTATTCTTAAGAACAGCTTTGACGAGTCACTGGCCAGAGAACTCTACGTCAAATATGTTAGTACCGAAGCGTAACACCATGATAGAAAGGAGTTAAATAAAGATGGCAAAGGTAAACCAGGAAGTGGAAAAACTTAAATATAAGACAATAGAGATACCAAAGCTGACCAGAGGTATCGCCAAGGATTCTACCGAGTTAATCGGGAATACCCCACTGGTCCGGTTGAACCGGATAACCGAGGGGGCAAAGGCTGAGGTGGTGGCCAAGCTGGAATCTTTTAGTCCCATCAGCAACGTCAAGGACCGGATAGGTGTATCCATGATTGTTGATGCTGAGGAAAAGGGACTGATTAAGAAAGGTACGGTTATCGTTGAGCCCACCAGTGGTAATACCGGCATTGCCCTGGCTTTTGTCTGCGCCGCCAGAGGATATAAACTCATCCTAACCATGCCCGAAACCATGTCACTGGAGCGGAGGCAGTTGCTATCTATTTTCGGTGCCGAACTGGTGCTAACCCCTGGAGCAGAAGGGATGCCAGGGGCAATCAGAAAAGCAGAACAAATGGCCGCAGAAAACTCTAACTACTTTATGCCGCAACAGTTTAAAAACCTGGCCAACCCGGAGATACACCGGCTGACCACTGCCGAGGAGATCTGGCGAGATACTGAGGGTAAGGTAGATATTCTGGTCTCCGGAGTGGGCACCGGCGGAACAATTACTGGAGTAACCGAAGTAATCAGACCAAGGAAACCTGAATTTAAGGCCATAGCTGTAGAGCCAGTTGATTCCCCGGTGATTTCCGGAGGAAAGCCGGGACCCCACAAGATTCAGGGCATTGGCGCTGGCTTCATTCCTGATGTTCTGCGAACGGAGTTAATTGATGAAATTATTAAGGTGACCAATGATGATGCCGGCATAATGGCCAGAAGGTTAGCCAAAGAGGAAGGGATACTGGCGGGCATATCATCGGGGGCAGCCGCCTGGGCAGCTTTAGAGGTAGCCAAAAGACCGGAGAATAAAGGTAAGCTAATCGTGGTAGTTCTACCTGACACTGGCGAGCGCTATCTATCTACCTGGCTTTTTCAGGGGCTTTATCAGCCTCCACAAGGCATATAAAAGAAAGGTAATACTGTCTTGTTTAAGAGCTTAAAAGAAGACATTCAAACCGTGTTCGCTAAAGACCCGGCAGTGAGGAGTGTGGCTGAAGTTATCCTGTGCTATCCCGGATTACATGCCCTATGGTTACATCGTCTGGCTCATTTCCTCTGGAGGCACAAGCTCCAGCTGTTGGCTCGCATTCTGTCACATATTAATCGCTTCTTAACTAAGATTGAAATCCACCCCGCCGCCAAAATCGGCCGGCGTTTCTTTATAGACCATGGGGCAGGAGTTGTCATTGGGGAGACGTCAGAGATTGGTGACGACGTGCTCATGTACCAAGGTGTTGTCCTCGGCGGGACAACCCTGGAAAAGAAGAAGCGACACCCTACTATCGGCAACAATGTCATCATGGGAACCGGGTCAGTAGCTTTAGGTGCCATTACTATCGGCGATGGGGCAAGAATTGGCTCAGGCTCAGTGGTAGTAAAATCAGTTCCACCCGGGTCTACGGTGGTGGGAATCCCAGGAAGAATTACAGCGGATGGCCTTAAGCCACTCTCGGAATTAGACCACGGCAAACTGCCTGATCCAGTAGCAGAAGCTATAAGACTTGTCTTAAGGGAGCAGGATAAGTTAGAAGAGCGCCTGAAAATGCTCGAGAGCTTAAACGGATTGATAGTCCCCAAGGATGAACTGGGGGACATGAGGAGAGAAGTGGTGAAAGCGTTTAGCCAAGGAGGAGGAATATGAAATTTGAAACACTGGCCATTCACAGTGGCGAGAGGCCGGATAAAACCTATGGAGCCATTTCAGTGCCTATCTATCAAACCTCAACTTTTGCCTTTGAGGATGTAGGTAAAACGAGGGGTTACGATTATTCCCGCACAGCAAATCCAACGCGGAAGGTCTTAGAGGATACCATTGCCCAGCTCGAGGGAGGAAAGGCGGGATTTGCCTTCGCCACAGGAATGGCCGCCGAAACCACCGTCATCCATCTGCTCAAGGCCGGCGACCATGTAATTGCCGGAGATGATATTTACGGTGGAACCTATAGACTGTTTCAGAACGTGATGCGTGATTTTGGCCTCGAGTTCACCTTCTTAAGAATGGATAATCAGGAAAGAATTGAAAAGGCAGTCAAGCCCAATACCAAGATGCTCTGGCTGGAGACGCCCTCTAATCCCCTGCTCAATATCGTTGATCTGGAGATGGCGGCGGATATCGCCAAGAAGCATAAGTTACTGACGGTGATCGACAACACCTTTGCCACTCCCTATTTTTTAAGACCCATTGAGTATGGAATTGATCTTGTGGTTCACTCCACCACCAAATATCTCAATGGGCACTGTGATGTCGTCGGTGGGGCAGTAGTAACCACCACGGATGAGCTAACGGAAAGGGTTCAATTTCTGCTCAATGCCATGGGGACATCGGCCTCGCCCTTTGATTGCTGGTTAGTTCTTCGAGGAATTGAAACCCTGCCGGTAAGGATGAAGCAACACGAAGAGAACGCCTTCGCCATTGCCAATTACCTTAAAGGACACCCCAAAGTAAAGAAGGTGTACTATCCCGGGCTCGAGTCCCACCCCGGACATGAAATCGCGAGGCGGCAGATGAAGGGATTTGGTGGTATGGTTTCTTTTAACATAAAAGATGGAATCAGTGAGGTTAATAGCTTTTTAAAGAGAATCAAGATTTTTGTCCTGGCTGAATCGATGGGTGGGGTTGCTTCCCTTGCTGATCATGCCGCGACTATGACCCACGCCTCGATGCCAGAAGAGGCTAGAAGAAAAGCGGGAATTACCAACCAGTTAATCAGATTGTCCGTTGGTCTGGAAAATATCGATGATTTAATTGAGGACTTAGGGCAGGCGCTCGAGTTCAGCTAGGAGAGGGACGATGTCATTTGCCACCACATTGCGTTGCCGGAAATGTGGCCGGGAGTATCCACTGGAGCCACTCAACCTGTGTGATTTCTGTCTCAGCCCGCTGGAGGTGAACTACGACTATAAATCTATGGCGGCAAAGGTTCACCGCGAAAAGTTGGCTAAAGGACAGTTTAGCATGTGGCGATACCGTGATATGTTACCGGTGGAAGGCGAGGTGGTAGACCTTGGCACTGGCTTTACTCCTCTGATCAAAGCTGACAACCTGGGCAATGAAATAGGGCTAGATCATCTCTACATTAAAAACGACTGCCTTAATCCTACCTACTCTTTCAAGGACAGGGTAGTCTCAGTTGCCGTCACTAAAGCACGGGAATTTGGCTTTGAAGCCGTAGCTTGTGCGTCAACCGGCAATCTTGCTGCTAGTGTTGCCGCCCACGCCGCCAAAACGAATATGAAAGCTTATGTTTTTGTTCCTGCCAATGTAGAACCAGGCAAGCTGGTAGGAGCGGCAATCTATAACCCAGTCCTAATAACTGTTGACGGGAGCTATGATGATGTTAACTGCCTATGTCGCCAATTGACCGAAAAATTTAACTGGGGATTCATCAACATTAACCTCAGACCTTACTATGCTGAAGGAAGCAAGACCCTTGGCTATGAGGTAGCTGAGCAACTGGGCTGGCGTGCTCCTGATTGTGTCGTGGCGCCAGCTGCTTCGGGACTCCTCTTTACTCGAATCTGGAAGGGACTGGATGAATTATCCATGCTGGCTTTAATTGAGCCAGTTAATACCCACATGTATGTTGCCCAGGCGGCTGGCTGCTCGCCAATCGTTAATGCTTTTCAGGTCGGCTCACTCCATATCCACCCGGTAGAGCCTAATACCGTTGCCAAGTCCATAGCCGTCGGCAACCCAGCTGATGGTTACTACGCATTGAGAGTTGCCCGACAGTCAGGAGGCGGTGCTGCTGCAGTCACTGACGAGGAAGCAATCGCTGGGATGAAGCTGTTGGCTCAAACTGAGGGTATCTTTGCTGAGGCCGCCGGTGGTGTGGTTATAGGTGTATTAAGGAAGTTGACAGCTTCCGGAATAATTAAGAGGAACGAACTTACGGTGGCTTTCATCACCGGGGCTGGGCCAAGAACGCAGGACATAGTATCAGGTGTCGTTCAGTCTTTCCACATCCGGCCCACCCTAGAATCACTTGAGGAAGTGCTTAAGGTGCCAGTTTAAACCTATAAACTCTCACTATTCTAGTTTCAGGAAAGAAAAAGGGAGGATAAAAGATGGCCAGAAGACAAGTAATGTTTACCTTCCCCCCAGAGTTGGTTCGGGAGCCGATTATTTATCTACTCGGTCAGCAGTTTAAGGTGATACCTAATATCCGCCGTGCTGATATATCAGAGAATAAGGGCTGGGTTGTTTTAGAGCTGGAGGGTGAGGAAAAAGATATCGAAGCGGGGATTGCCTGGCTGACTAGTAAAGGGATAAGAGTTGACCCAGTTACCGGTGACATTATGGAGGGTTAGAGGCAGGCACCGTACAGTGTGCTAGATCGTTGGACTTCTTTTGAATAGAAAATTTGACCACTTAGGTGATTGTCTAGGAAATAACAAAACAAGCAATTGTGCCCAGAACTACACATTCTGGACTTTTGTTCAATAATCTGGAGCAAGTTCAGTCCCTTTTGGAGATCAGAGTCTTTCAACGAAGTGAAGGGTCGAAAGAACAGGAATCCGCTCATCCCGGGGATGTTCGGCAAGTCTTTGACAAGCCTCTGTAACCTCTTCCGCTGGCTTTCTCAAAGTAATGCTTAACGCTAAACCAGCACCTGTGTTCCGCCAGTTGCTCAAGTCTCGCCAGACAAATACGACGATAAAGCTCAAAACTGCATAGGATCAGATCGAGCTG
>JAUWBK010000058.1 GCA_030605045.1 Dehalococcoidia bacterium | reverse complement strand
GTCTCTGACCACCTTTGGCCTTTTGGTGTCAATTTCCCCTATTTGAACACTGGTCTCGATCCCTTCCTCTTTAAGCTTAGCTAGGTCTGCTCCCGATCCTTTTGTCTCGACTTCGTGAGCAAAACTCGAGGCTCTCTTTGCTTCCACATTTCTTAAGTATTCTCTCTTTAGACTAAGCTTGCAGTCAGCAAATTTTTGTTCAACGTGGTTTGGTGGTAAGTCCCAGTTTACTAGAGCATCAAGATGCTCATGAATAGCTATGTCCAGTTTTTCTTTAAGTGCTGATAAATCACTAGTCTGCAGCCAGGTAATGAAGATTTCACGGTTTTCACTATTGGCAAAATATTCAGGGGACGGGTCTTCTTGGTTGCCTTTAAGTTCAGGGTGTTGCAAGAGCAAAGCCAGGCAGTATTCCTCACGCGGGTTGGACACAAGTGAGCGTACAGTTCGGGTAATTACTTCTTGCCTAGGTCGTTGGGCCTTACCCTTTTGCTTTATTTTGCTTAGAGCCTCCTCTAACTTCCTATAGCTAATTCCTGTCACGTTTTCTAATTTTTTTAGATAACGATCCAGTCGTACAGAATCTTTAGTGTCAGCGATTATTTTTAGGAGCTTGCTTGCAGCCAGAATCTGGTCTTCCTCTTTGGCCATATCAAGGTCAGCAGTAACCATCGTAAAGGTGTAATACATTATGGCTCGGGCATCTGCCAATAGTTGGCTCCACTTTTCGGTATTCTCTTTGATCACATCATCTGGATCCTTACCCTTGGGAAGTACCATGACTTTTACTTCAGCTTCAAGAGTATTTTCATAGCCTACTCCACGGAGCATCGCTTCCTCACCGGCGGTATCCGCATCAAGCGCTAATACTATATTTCTGGTTCTAGTCTGCTTTATTAGAGAACTAACCTGTTTCTCAGTAACCGAGGTTCCCATTGAGGCGACGACATTATTGAAGCCATTCTGGTGGGCAGTGATAACATCCATGTACCCCTCAACAATTACCACTATGCTCTGCTGCCTGATGCTGGCGGCCGCCAGATTTATGCCGTAGAGACTGCTACTCTTATCAAAAGTTGGTGTCTGTGGTGAGTTAATATATTTCGGTAGTGAATCATCAAGTACTCTTGACCCAAAGCCAATAACACGCCCTCTGATATCCAGTATGGGAAACATTAACTTATTACGAAATCGGTCATGAGTTCGGCCGTTCTCGGCCTCTAACACTAATCCCGCGGTCAGCAGTTCACTTTCAGTATACTCTCTCTCCAACAGATATTGCTTCAGTGAGTCCCAGCTATTCGGGCTAAAGCCCAGTTGGAAATCAGTGATGGTTTTGGCGGAGAACCCGCGGCTGGCGACGTAACTGTGCGTCTTTTTCCCGTCCGGGGAGTTAAGCAGTAAATTATGAAAATATTGGGCGGCAACCTCGTTAACTTTATATAGTCGCTCCTTTTCCTCCTTCCCCTCTTCTCGTTCAAATCTTGATGGGATGGTAACCCCTGCCCTTTGGGCGAGAAGGCGCAGTGCCTCACCAAAGTCAAGGCTCTCCTTCTTCATGACGAAAGAGAACACATCACCACCGGTATTACAGCCGAAGCAGTGCCAGCTCTGCTGCTCAGGATAGACGAAGAAAGAAGGGTGTCTTTCACTATGGAACGGGCATAGCCCGACCAAGTTCCGCCCCGCTTTTTTCAAGGAGACATACTGGCTGACAACATCGACAATATCAGTTCTTTGCTTTACCTCATCAATAACACTCATCTGAGCATTAACCCTTGTTAGACTTACCTTTCGAGTTTTTCCACCAACCTTAGTGCATATTGGTCGGTCATACCGGCGATATAGTCAACTACTCTCCGTTCCGTATCATCACTGTAGGCGCGATATTCTGGTGGTAACTTGTCTTCGTGTTCCGTGAAGTGTTGGTATAATCGGCAAATTACTTCTCTCGCTCTTTTCGCTTCCTCCTGTGCTGATTGCACATTATACACCCGCTCAAACAGAAATTCACGGAGAACGTTAGCTGCCTCCAAAATCTGAGGACTCATATTTATCGTCGGGTTATCTACTATAATTCTATCATAACCGCTGGCCGCCCACGAGTTGTCAATAATATCACTGACCATGGTGTTAATCCGTTGGGAATGTGAGATACCCAATGATTTGACTGCGGAAAGGGGTAAATCACGCTCCGTAATGATGCCTGCCCGGATGGCATCACCGATATCATGGTTGATGTAGGCAACTATATCAGCAATCTTGCATACCTCACCCTCAAGGGTGTTTACTTTGCCCCACCCCTCACCCAGGATATCTCCTCTTGACTTGGAGTGGTTGAGAATACCGTCTCTCACTTCCCAGTTGAGGTTAAGTCCCTGGCCCTCATTTTCTAAGAGGTCAACCACACGCAGGCTTTGCTCGTTGTGTCTGAAACCTTGATGATAGAGTTCATTGAGAACATCCTCACCCACATGGCCGAAAGGCGTGTGCCCCAGGTCATGGCCTAGGGCAATTGCCTCGGTCAGATCCTCATTAAGATTTAGCGCTCGAGATATGGTGCGGGCTATTTGAGAAACCTCTAGCGTATGAGTAAGCCGGGTTACGTAGTGGTCACCCAGGGGAGCAATAAAAACCTGTGTCTTATGCTTGAGGCGGCGGAAAGCCTTGCAGTGGATAATGCGGTCTCGATCACGCTGGAAGGCGGTTCGTATCGGGCAGAGTTCTTCGTATCTCAGTCTGCCTTGTGACAGCTTACTTTTCACGGCATAAGGTGAAAGGCTTTCTTCCCTTTCCTCACTTAGCTGGCGAATATTAAGCTGTCTAATCACAAAATTCTTTAATCTCTCTTCGACTCTAGCGATTATCTGGCATTAAATATTATACCATATCCTCTCTCTAAAATCTCTTTCCTTTCTTTTTCAAAGCGGTAGAGATAGAGAGGCAAAGTCTTTGCAAGAGATCAGATTTACGGGGGTGTTTAAGAGGGGCGAAGCCCCTCTTTTTCATACTCCTTCCCCCTCTCCTTTCAAGGAGAGGGGGGATAAACCCCGTTAGGAAGTCTAACGGGGTAAAGAGGGTGAGGTTAATCACAAACAATAGGGACTATTCTTGGTTGACAACGGTAGTTAGCTAGCGTAGAATTAGAATACTGGCCCAGAAATAAGGGAGGTTCAACTATGATAGAGATGACTATTGATAGTATTCGGGTTAGTTTGATGAACTACCAACGGGTGGTGATTCTAAAGGAGAAGTTGGCCAGGCGTTATCTACCTATTTGGATTGGTCCTGCGGAGGCAGATGCTATCGCCGTAAAATTGCAGGGTGTTACCGTGCCGAGACCTTTAACTCATGATTTGCTGAGTTCAGTTATTGATTCATTAGGGGCTACTATTGACTCGATTATTGTCAGTGATCTTAAAAGTGATACCTTCTATGCCAAAATTATCCTTAATATAGATGGGGAGCAAGTAGAGATTGATTCCCGCCCTAGCGATGCTCTGGCGCTGGCAGTAAGGGTTGACGCACCAATTTATGCCGACGAAGCGGTTTTGGATAAAGCTGGCATTCTACTCGATGAGGAGACCGGAAAACCAGTTCTCGAAGAGACAGAAGAGTTTGGTGGCAAAGACAAGAAGGTTAGTGAAGAAGAAATGAGGAAAATGTCAGCTTTCTATGATTTTATTAACACTCTTGATTTAGATGACTTCGATAAGCGCAAGTCTTAAGCTAGGGCTTTCTGGTCTCAGGGGCTACAAGAATGGAAGAGAGACTGATCAAAAAATTGATGGCTTCGATGAAGTGTGAATCTTGTGGACAACACTACGAGGTGTATAATATTGATGTTATTGGTCACCGTGAAGATATGTGGTTTTTGAGAGTACTTTGTTCGGTGTGTCATACTCAGTGCTTGGTGGCGGCGATAGTCAAAGAAGGTGAAAAGCCTTCGGCGATTACTGATCTCACTGAAACCGAACTGAATGAATCCGAGGATAAGCTCATTGAGGTAGATGATGTATTGGCTATGCACAATTTCTTGAAGGACTTTGATGGGGATTTTTCCCGGCTTTTTGGTCCGGAGTAGTCTTGATGGATTAAGGTTATTCTTCTAATTTACGTTGTGATGGTAAGAGCCCTCGAACTGAAAGTGTCGGGGCTCTTTTGTTAGTAGACCATCTCCAAAAACTAGCTTGACCTGAGGTAACAGATTTGATATTCTGCTTAGAGGTGAAATATTGAGGTTGGCATGAGCAGATGGGTAGCTGCCTTAAGGCTAACAGGTGTGGGCTTTTTCATTGGTGGTTCTATTCTGCTCGGTGTGGTTGCCGGCCTCTGGCTTGATAGCAAATTTAATACCAGTCCCATTTTGGTACTGATTGGTCTGTTTCTTGGGATTGCGGTCGCTTTTTGGGGAGTTTTCCAGATGCTGCTGCCCATTGTAAAAAAGCAAGACAAGGAGAATAATTAATGCCAAAACGAGGCGGTTTGACTCTTTCACATCCCGTTGTCGTTGGGGTGCTGCTTGTTTTCTTCTTGCTCCTTGTTGTTGGCTTTATTAGTGGTCCTTTGGGGAGGAGCATGCTCGGTGACCTTGGGTTGCCACATTGGCTCAGTGTTCCTCAACCAGAGTTTAAGCTTCCGGCGGAAGTAGTTTTCCACCTTTTTGGTTTTCCGATTACCAATAGTATTATTGCTGCCTGGCTGACCATGATTTTTCTGGTGGGTTTTTCCTATGCTATTACTCGCCGGATGAAAGTGGTGCCGGGTAGATTACAGAGTGCCTTTGAATTTCTGCTTGGCTGGCTTTATAACCTCTGTCAGCGGGTCGCTGGTGAGGAAAATGGGCGCAAGTTCTTTCCGGTGGTGGCAACCATCTTTCTCTTTGTGGCCTTTAATGCCTGGCTGAGTCTCATTCCTGGCTTTGGCTCAATAACGGTTACTACCGCCGAGGGTGAGCATGTACACTTACTCCGGGGTGCCAATACTGATATTAATATGCCTCTGGCTCTGGCGCTGGTATCATTCGTCTTTGTTGAGTACTTTGGGTTAAAGTCACTGGGAATTCGCTATCTGAGAAAGTTCCTTAATGTGGGGCAGTTTTTTGGCAGCTTCGGCCAGGTAGTCAGAGGCAGACTTCGTGCCGGACTTAGCGGTCTATTCACCGGGTTTATTCATATTTTTGTTGGCTTTCTGGAAGCCATGAGTGAATTTGTCCGCATTGTCAGTTTTACCTTCCGTCTTTTCGGCAATATGACGGCGGGTGAAATATTGTTGCTCATCGCCGCTTTTCTAATTCCTTGGGTATTTGCCATTCCATTCTATGGGCTTGAGTTGCTCATTGGTTTTGTCCAGGCGCTTATCTTTGGTGGACTGACTCTGGTATTTCTTACCTTAGCAGTAGCTCATCATGGAGAAGAGTCGGCTTGACATAAATATTTTTGGGCAGTCAATTAGCCAAAGGAGGTGAATAATGGATCCAGTAACAATGAAGATGTTGGCAATAGGATTGACGGCTGGTCTGGGGTTACTGGGACCGGCGTTAGGCATTGGACTTATTGGTTATTCCGCGTTGCAGGGGATAGCCCGCAACCCGGAGGCAAGCGGTCCGATAATGACCAATATGATTCTGGTTACTGCCTTTTGTGAGGCTATCGGTATTTATGCTTTGATTATCGCCATTATCCTGGCGTTGATTGTATAGGGCATTAAAGGGAGGTAATTATGGGACAGGATGGTATCCCTCTTTCTATCGGTGTTATCATTGCGGCCGCAGTGTTGGGGGCGTTAATTTTTACTGGGTTGGTGGTGGCTGCGGTTCTTTCCATCTAGAAGTAACCTAAACCTTTGGGGAAGGAATCCGCATTCTTAATCGTGGGTGCGGATAACTATGAGGCTTATTAAAATAATTAACGCATTAAATGGAGGGGAAAATGGAGGGTCTAGCCAACTTGGGTATAAACTTACCGATATTAGTAGCGCAAATCGTTAATGTGGCTATCCTGCTCGGACTTTTATATCTGGTTGCCTATAAACCAGTGATGAGGATGCTTGACGAACGCTCACGGAGGATTAAGGAAAGCATGGAGCAGGCTGACGCGATTAAGGAACAGGCAGCCCGTGCTGAGGAAGAGGTTAAAAAGCAGCTTGAAGCGGCAAGTAGGAAGGGGCAAGAGAGAATAACTCAGGCGGTACAAGTTGGGGAGGAAGTCAAACAAAAGGCACAGCAAGAGGCTAGGCAGGAAGCGGAAACCCTTATTGCTCGGGCTCGTACCGAGATTCAACGGGAACGCGATGGGGCTGTTGATGAGCTACGGAAAGAGTTTGCCGACCTAACGATACTAGCGGCAGGCAAGGTTATTGACCGCTCGCTAGATAAGAAAGCACATCGTCAGCTTATTGACAAAGTTCTGAAAGAAAGCACCACCCTGAAGAAGGGGTAATTGGTTGGTTTAAGGAGATGACGTGGCTAGGAGAGCTTATGCTAGACGCTACGCCCAGGCAGTGTTTGAAATTGCGCTGGAAACAAAAGAATTAGATAAGTGGCAGTCTGACTTGAGAAAGATTGTCAGTGTCGTCGAGGATGCCGCACTGGTGGCTTTTCTGGAGAGTCCTAAAGTTCATTTTGAGGATAAAGCCAGGCTGTTATCCGAGCGGCTGAAAGGCATAAATCCTCTAGCGTTAAATTTGACTCTTTTGTTAGTAACCAAGGGTAGACTAAGTATCATCGGTGAAATTGCTGATGAGTACCAGCGACGACTAAATAGCTACCGTGGCATAGAGCCAGCCGAGGTTATTACGGCGATTCCTCTTGATGATAAAGATAAGCTAAAGTTAACTGAACACCTGGGTGCTATCGTTGGTAAGAAGGTAGTGCTCAAATCTGAAGTAGACTCTGCCTTAATCGCTGGGTTTGTCGCTAGAGTTGGCAGTAAGTTACTAGATGGCAGCACCCATAGCAAATTGATGATTTTAAAGAAAGAGTTAGCTGGCACGGGAAGATAAATAGGAGGTAGATTGGGTGACAACCAGAGGACGGGACATTGCCTCGGTTATCAAACAGCAGATTGAGCAATTTGGCACCGCCGTAACTATGGTGGATGTGGGCACGGTGATTGAGGTTGGTGATGGCATTGCCCGCATTCATGGACTAAACGCGGCAAAATATAATGAGCTACTTCAGTTTCCCAATGAGATTATCGGGATTGCGCTGAACTTGGAAGAGGATAGCGTGGCGGCTATTATCCTTGGTGACTATACCAAG
>JAUWBK010000137.1 GCA_030605045.1 Dehalococcoidia bacterium | reverse complement strand
GAAGTGAAGCCCTGCTGGTTCAGGAGATGGTCAAGGGTGACCGGGAACTCGTTTGTGGCTTAATCAGAGACGCTCATTTTGGCCCCTGCGTCATGTTTGGTCTCGGCGGAATCTTGACCGAAGTCCTTCAAGACGTTGTCTTCCGCGTTGCACCTCTAACCTCCTGGGATGCCCAGGAAATGGTGAAGGAAATTCGCCACCATAAGATTATCGAACCCTTCCGGGGAGAAGCCGCCATTGACCTGGAATCACTGTCTCAAATTCTGGTAACCCTGAGTGAGATTGGGCTTCAATACGAGGCAGTGCAGGCTATCGATATTAACCCGCTAAAGATTCGACCCGATGGTAAGCCGGTGGCGGTAGATGCTCTGGTTACGCTTGGCAGCCCTAAGAATCAAACCTCCCCAAAGCAACCGAAGGAATTGACCGCAAGTAAAGATTTAGCTCAATTTTTTGAGCCTGAAAGCGTGGCCATTATTGGAGCTTCGGCAACACCCGGTAAAGCCGGCTATGTGGTCATGCGCAACATCCTGGCCAATGGCTATGCCGGGAAACTTTATCCCGTCAACCCCAAAGGCGGTGAAATCTTGGGTATACCAGCTTACTCGTCAATCACCAGCCTGCCCGAGGGCATTGACTTGGCCGTCGTTGTCATACCCGCCAGGACCACTGTTCAAGCGGTCAGAGAATGTGCTGCTAAAGGCATCAAGTCAATTGTCCTCTCCGCCGGTGGCTTTTCCGAAGTAGACCGGGAAGGAGAGGAACTGCAGCAGGAGCTTGCCCAAACTATCGCTGAAACTGGTATTCGTGTCATCGGCCCCAATACCTCGGGGCATACTTCCACCCCACACCACTTCACCTCAAGCCTTTTCCCGCTGGGTAAGGTCCCCAGAGGGAATATTTCCTACATCGCCCAGACGGGGAACTTCGCCACCCATACCATGCGCTACATTATCACCGGAGAAAATTTCGGGGTGGCCAGGGTTACTGGACTCGGTAACAAAATAGATATCGATGAGAGTGAAGTGCTCAAATACTACGCCGAGGACTCTGAGACCAAAGCGATATTTATGTACCTGGAAAGTATCGAGCGACCAAGACGCTTTATTGACGTTGCCCGTGAGGTGACCCAAATCAAACCGGTCTTCCTGCTCATGGGTGGTAGTACCAGGGAAGGTTCGAAGGCGGCAGTAACCCATACCGCAGCGCTGGCCTCGGATGAACGAATTCTCGATGGCGCTATCAAACAGGCTGGAATTACTCGGCTTTTCCAGTACTCTCACCTTGTCCTGGCTGCTAAAGCCCTCGCCTGTATGCCCCTGCCCAAGGGAAACCGGGTGAGTTTTCTGGCACCCTCGGGTGCCATGCTGGTGGTTCTGGCTGACCTCTGCCATCAGCGCTGGGGCCTGGATGTTCCTGAGCTTGAGGAGGTAACCCGGCAACGTTTGCAGGAGATTAGTCCACCTTATATTCGGATGCGCAATCCGGTAGACATCTGGCCCTCCGCTTTAGAACACGGCATCGAGTACAGTTACCGGGAGGCAATCGAGGCTCTGATGAAAGACCCTAATATCGATGCTATTGTGCCGATTCTCATGCTTGCCGACGAAGTTGGCGTGCCTCCCCTGGACTTTCTCGTTGAACTGGCCAAAAGCTATCCCGAAAAATTACTATACGTTACTTTCAGCGCCGAGAAAAAGCATATGGAAGCCGCCAAGGCATTTTTGGAACCTAGAGGCGTACCGACCTTTCCCTTGATTGAGGAACCATTTGAGGTCATCTCCATCTTAAACCAATGCCGAAAAGCTATGGAGCGCCCTCGATAGGAAGATTTATGTCAAGTAATTTAATTAAAAAAGGAGTAGATTGTTGTATCAAAAGACGACTCTGGACAATGGACTGCGCCTGATTACCGCCCCTATGCCGCATACTTGCTCGGTATCCGTCAGCTTCTTTATTGGCGCTGGCTCCAGATATGAGACTGAGGCACAGGCTGGTATTTCCCATTTCATTGAACACCTGTGCTTTAAGGGCACCTCTAAGCGACCAACCGCGAGGGAAATCTCTACGGCCATAGAAGGTGTCGGCGGTATCCTCAATGGGGGCACCGACAAAGAACTATCCGTCTACTGGTGCAAGGTGACGCAACCATACTTCCAGACCGCCCTCGATGTGCTGGTAGATATGCTCCTCAATTCCCGATTTGACCCGGCCGATATTGAAAAGGAACGTCAGGTTATCATTGAAGAGATTAATATGAGCCATGATTCCCCGGCACAACGGGTGGCGATGCTCATTGATGAGTTGCTCTGGCCGGAACATCCTTTAGGACGCGATATCGCCGGCAGCAAGGAATCGGTGGGCTTAATTACCAGAGACATGCTGCTTGATTACCTGGCCGGTCAATATCAGCCCAGTAATACTGTAGTTACCGTTGCCGGTAACATCCAGCACCAGGAAATGGTAACCGCCGCCAGCCAAATTTTAGGCAAATGGACTACTCAGCCGCCTCATCCCGGATATTTAGCTTATCAGGAGCAACCAGTTCAGCAGCTACGAGTTGAGACACGAGATACGGAACAAGCCCAGTTGTGCCTGGCACTACCCGGCTTACCACTCCTTCACCCCAAACGTTTCTCACTTGACCTGCTTAATGTCATCCTCGGTGGTGGTATGAGTAGTCGCTTATTCACTCAAATTCGCGATAAACTAGGGCTTGTCTATAGCATCAATAGCTATGTCGACCACTTACTTGATACCGGCTCGATTATCGTC
>JAUWBK010000090.1 GCA_030605045.1 Dehalococcoidia bacterium | reverse complement strand
CAGTGGTCAATGGCTGAGCTGTGGTGTTGGCGATAATGGGAATAACTGGTTCGCGGAAGAAAAGGGGGGCAACAACCCTAGCCATACCATCCACGGCTGGCTGCATCAGCGGCGTATGAAAGGCATCACTTACCGGTAACGGGATAACGCGGGGAGCCCCTTTAGCCTTAGCCAAATCCATGGCTTGCGCGATATTATCCCGGTCTCCACTGATTACCAATTGACCCGGGCAGTTAATATTGACGATATAAGTGCCAGTTTGCTGGCACACCTCAGCCAGCAAAGCCTCATCAAACCCCATGATGGCTGCCATACTTCCGGGACGTTTTATTCCTGCTTCATGCATCAACCGTCCCCTCTGCCGAGCCAGATAAACAGTAGTGGCAAAATCAAACACCCCAGAAACCGCCAGTGTGGTATACTCACCCAGGCTATGACCAGCCACAAAGGCAGGCAATGGTAAATTAGGACTAACTTCGCGGGTAGCCACGAGGCAGGCATAACTAACCGTCAATATGGCTGGTTGGGCATTGATTGTCTGGCGGAGTTCATCCTCCGGACCTTCAAAGCATAGCTTGGACAGAGAAAAGCCTAAAACTTCATCCGCCTGGTCAAAGATGACTTTAGCTGACCTAAAATCATGATAAAGGTCACGCCCCATGCCTACCCACTGCGAGCCCTGTCCGGGAAACACATAGGCTACCTTCGTCATCTCAGCCACAGCCAACCTCTATTGCCGAAATTATTAAAAGCGGTAATTAGCCTTCCTCCAAATTAAGAACAAAATAAAAAGCCTTTAATCCGGTGCCATAAGTCATCATTCGGGCTTCTTCGGGCCCTCAAGCTCGATGACTTCCCTACCGGCATAGCTACCACAGATGGGACAAACATGATGAGGCAGCTTGGGACTATGGCACTGCGGGCAATAGTCCAGTTGGGGAGGATTCAAGCCAAGATGACTGCGCCTTTTACCCCGGCGCGCTTTAGCTGTCTTTCTTTTTGGTAAAGCCATAATCTACTCGTTCCTTTATCCTTCCTTCTCAAACTAAAGTAATTCACTAAGTTCAGACCAGCGCGGGTCAATTGCCTGCGGTGGACAATCACAAGGTCCCTGGTTTAGATTGTGACCACAACCCTGGTATAGCCCGGCACAATCTTGCCGGCAAAGTGGCTTCATCGGTATCGCCAGCAGCGTATACTGACGTATCGCCTCGATTAAATCAATAACATGATGCTCATCAATGACAAACGAGCTGGGCTCATCAGATGACGGTAACGGAACTCCACTAGCGACATCAATGGTAGGAAGATACTCCTCCTCAAAATTTATCGTTACCGGACGATGAAACAAGCACAAGCAGCGACTGCAGGTAAGCTCAACTTCAACCTGCAGTTCTCCCTGAATCAGGATACCCCGATGGGTACGTAACAGCCTAACCTCACCCTGAACCTTTCGACCACTGCCATCACCGGTAACATCAACAATCTCATTTACCTCATAATTTCGGGATGAACCTATAGGCTCCTTGAGTAATTGAGAAACATTTATCTGCATGGCACCACTTCCACTCCAGCCAAGCTCAATCTATCTATTATAAGTCAAGCCTCGTATTTACCGCAACCTTATGAGGAGTTTGGTAGTGGCAGGCTCTGTTATCTATGATGAATTTTGTGGAAAACGATAGGGGGCGAGAAATCCGAAACGGGGAAGGTAGAGGAATGCCCCCGAACTCGAACTGAACTACTGGTTCTTTAGCTTCTCCGTCAGCATTGGCACTACCTTGAACAGGTCACCGACAATGCCAAAGGTAGCCACTTCAAAGATTGGGGCATTGGGGTTGTCATTGATGGCGACAATAATATCCGAGGTCTGCATACCTGCCAGGTGCTGCACAGCACCGGATATACCGCAGGCAATATAGAGCTTGGGACAAACCGTCTTTCCCGTCTGCCCGACCTGATGGGAATAGGGAATCCACCCTTCATCCACCACGGCTCGTGAGGCACCCACCGCGGCGCCCATCACTGAAGCCAGTTCTCTTAATAGCTGAAAATTTTCCGCCTTGCCCAGTCCCCTGCCTCCCGAAACAATAATATCCGCCTCCTCAATCTTGACCGTTTCGGTAAGGTCTTCGACAAAGTTGAGCAGTTTCGTCTTCGAGGTGATGCTCTCGCGGTTAAAGTCCACCTTGATTATCTGGCCCTTTCTCTTTTCATCTGGCTCATTCTTCTTAAAGACGCGGGGGCGGACGGTTGACATCTGTGGTCGCTTGGTCTGGCAGATGATAGTCGCCATGATATTACCACCAAAGGTGGGACGAGTCTGTCGGAGAAGTCTGTTCTCGGTATCAATGTCAAGCCCGGTGCAGTCAGCGGTAAGTCCCGTCTTTAGAATCGCCGCTACTCGGGGAATAAAAGCACGCCCCAGTGAAGTTGCCCCGGCCAGAACTATTTCCGGCTTATGTTGTCGAATCAGCTCAATGAGTTGCTGGGCATACAAATCTTCTTGATTGATAGCCAAGTCCGGGCTGTCTACCATGTAGACTTTATCCGCGCCATGGGCAATCAGCCGGTTGACTTCATCAATACCGTGGCCAAAGCAGACGGCACTTAAATCGGTCTGCAGAGTATTTGCCAGCTCTCTGCCCTTGGCCAGTAGCTCATAGGCAACGCCTTTCAACTTGCCGTTCCGCTGCTCGGCAAATACCCAGATTCCCTGGTGGCTATCGCTTACTGCTTCAACCTCAGAGACGGCTTCAATGAGTATTGCCTCATAGCCACAAGCTTCCTGGCAGGCACCACAAAGGGTACAACCTTCTTTCAGCTGAACTTTATCATCGACGATTTCCAGCAAACCAAAAGGGCAGACTGGTACACAATCACCACAGCCAACACATTTATCAAGGTCAATTTGGATTCCCATGCTTACCCCAATTCTAGACTAGCCCGGCATCCTTCAACTTGCCCATCAGGCACTCTACCTGATTTCCTAACTCTCCCTGGAATATCTCACCCTGGCAAACTCTCTGGGGAAAGAATACCTTGATTACTTTGGTAAAGGAGCCGGCCAAGCCAACCCTACTCTGGTCAACACCTAGGTCCGGCACCGTCCAGACCGGAATAACGGCGCTCTTTGACTTGACAATACCACGAAGCGACGGAAGACGGGGCACATTAATCTCTTTTACCACCGTGATTACGGTAGGTAAGGGTGCCTCAATAACCTCATGCCCCTCCTCAACCATCCGCTGGACTCGCATTTGTCCGTCAGCTATCTCTTCTATCCGGCTGACATAGGCAACGAATGGTACCTCCAGCATCTCCGACAGCTCCGGCCCCACCTGTCCCGTATCTCCATCCAGTGTCTGCCGGCCACAGATGATAATGTCATACTGCCCCAGTTTGTTCACCGCACTTGCCAGCGTGTAGGCAGTCGCCCAGGTATCAGCACCGGCAAAGGCTTTATCACTTAACAAAATGGCTTCATCCGCCCCCAGAGAAACAGCTTCCCGCAGTGCCCCTTCGGCTTGGGGTGGCCCCATGCTCATCGCGGTAACCTTACCGCCAAACCGTTCTTTTAATCGAACCCCTTCCTCCAGGGCATAAGTATCAAAAGGGTTAATGACATTTTCGATTCCCTCTCTGATGAGGGTATTGGTCTCGGGGTCAATCTTGACCTGGGCGGTGCCCGGAACCTGCTTCAGGCAAACAATAACATTCATTCCGTTCTCGCCTTTCTCTTCCTTAGTTCAATGGCAATGGCATTTCTCAGGATTTGATTGGAACCTTCGTATATCTGGGTGATTTTGGCATCCCGCATCATTTTCTCCAGCGGGAAATCCCGCATATAGCCGGTACCACCGCAAATCTGCACCGCGTCAGTGGTAACCTTCATGGCTACGTCCGAGGCAAAGACCTTGGCCATAGCTGATTCCTCGGTAACCTTCTTGGCACCGCTATCAACCATCCTGGCCGCCGCGTAAACCAAAGCCCGAGCCGCTTCAACTTGGGTGGCCATTTCACCCAGTATATCCTGGACTACCGGTAGCGAAATCAGGGGCTGACCGAACTGGATACGCTGCCGTGTATAGTCCACCGCCACTTCCAAAGCTCCCTGAGCAATACCGACTGCCTGAGCTCCTATCCCCGGCCGAGAATGGTCAAAAAGCTTCATCGCCAGGAGAAAGCCCATACCCGGCTTAGCGATCAAATTCTCCTCCGGGACAAAGCAGTTACGGAAGATTAGCTCCCTCGTCGCCGAAGCACGGATGCCCATCTTTTTCTCTTTTTTGCCGAAAGAAAAGCCCGGTGTGTCCTTCTCAACTAAGATAGCACTGGCACCACGGACACCTCTAGCTTTATCGGTCAGGGCAATAACGGTATATATCTCGGCTTCTCCGCCATTGGTGATAAATTGCTTCGTACCATTAAGCACATAGCCACCTTCAACTTTTTCCGCGGTTGTCTTTATAGCGCTAACATCACTGCCTGCCGTTGGTTCGGTTACGGCAAAGGCAGTCAGCTTCTTGCCACCGGCAATATCGGGAAGATACTTCCGCCTCTGTTCCTCAGTCCCGTAATCTATCAAGGTAAAAGAACCCAGGGCATTTACCGCATAGCAAGTTGCTATGGCGCTGCATACCCGGCTCAGTTCTTCCACCACCAGGCACAGCTCAAGACAGCCACCACCCAACCCCTCATATTCTTCCGGGACAAAGACACGGAACATGTCAGCATCAGCCAGGTCTTTCATTATCGCCCAGGGGAACTCTTCGGTTTCATCAAGCTCCGCCCTGACCGGCAGAATCCTTTCTTCAGCAATCCTCCTGGCCAAGCTCTTGATTGTCTTTTGCTCTTCAGTTAAGAAATATTCCAAGAAAATACTCCCTTCCCCTCGTTAGGTAATTACCTGCCGAGTCAGTTAAATACCTTCCCATAGTCATAATATTAAACTAGGCAATTAATATTTTGGCAACTACCACGAAGGATACTCTAGAAATCATTGACTTCCAATGAAAGTTAACTTAAATTATATGCAAAGCCACGTATTTTCGTCAAGCTGACTACCCACAATACATCTTGACATAGTCCATTTCGGTGGTTATACTACCGATTACCGAGTACTCCTAGGAGAATAGCAAAGTAGTTTTGGAGAAAGGGAGGTGAATTCGATGGCAGCCAAAGCTTTTGTTCTCATTGAGACAGCAGTGGGTAAAAGTAGGGAGGTGGTTACCTCTCTCAGCAA
>JAUWBK010000062.1 GCA_030605045.1 Dehalococcoidia bacterium | reverse complement strand
CTCAGCGGGCATTTCCTCAACTTCTAGTTCCTTAGGTTCGGGAAGGATTTCACCCTTATATATCCAGACTTTGACGCCAATCCGGCCTAAGGTGGTACGCGCCTCAGTAAAACCATAATCAATATCAGCTCGTATGGTATGCAGGGGTACTTGTCCCTGATGCATTGTCTGACGACGGGCTATCTCGGCATCACCCAATCTACCAGCACAACTGACTCTTATTCCCTTAGCCCCCGCCTGAATGGTGCGGAAAATCGCCTGTTTCATTGTTCTTCGGTAGGCAATGCGGCGTTGAATCTGTTCCGCTATCGTTTTGGCGACCAAATTAGCATCAAGTTCGGGCTGTCGAATCTCCTGGATATTCAATCGCACTCTCTTCCCAATCAGTTTCTCAAGGTGAGAACTCAGCTCGTCAACTCGCTGTCCTCCCCGCCCGATGACGATACCCGGCCGGGCGGTATGAATCGTTACCTCTATCTCTTTTGCCTGGCGGGCAATCTCTACCAAGGAGATAGCGGCATCGGCATACTTGGACTGAATAGCCTGCCGAAGCTTCATGTCTTCTTGTAAAGACTCGGCATAATGGGCATCGGCGTACCACTTGGCTTGCCAATCCTGTATGATACCAATTCTAAAGCCTATCGGATGAACCTTATGACCCAATTACTCCTCCTCCTCACCGGCAACAACAACGGTAATATGGCTGGAGCCTTTATGAATGGGACTGACTCGCCCGCGAGCCCGAGGGCGATACCGCTTCAGGATTGGCGCCTCATTAGCAAAAATAGTGACAATCTTTAAATCCGAAGGTGACATCTGAAGATTATTCTCCGCATTAGCCGCCGCTGACTTCACCACCTTGGCGACAACCCGAGCATTCGGTGATGGGGCAAACCTGAGTAGCGTCAATGCTTCGTCCACTTTCCTACCCCGCACCATATCAATCAGCGGACGCACCTTGCTGGCTGATATACCGGTATCCTTAGCTACGGCTCTTACTTCTATATTCATACCTTACCTGCAATAAGCAACTACCTTTTCCTTACCTGAGTAGCCCTTTCTGACTTGGCGACGTGCCCTCTGAAGGTTCGGGTTAAAGCAAACTCACCTAATTTGTGCCCCACCATATTTTCGGTGATAAAGATTGGCACATGTCGTCTACCATCATGCACCCCAATGGTCAGGCCTACCATCTGGGGCAGGATGGTGGATGAGCGTGACCAGGTTTTGATTACCGCCTTCTGACCAGAACTGATAACTGCCTCCACTTTTTTAAGCAGTTTGGCCTCAATGAATGGTCCTTTCTTAATTGACCTTGACATTGCTCACCTCTATTTGCCTACTTCCTCCGACGCTTAACAATAAATTTATCTGAAGCTTTCGACTTGCGGGTTCGATACCCCAGCGCTGGTTTGCCCCAGGGCGTTTTCGGCCCAGGTAATCCTATCGGGCTTCTGCCTTCGCCACCACCATGGGGATGGTCACGCGGGTTCATCGCTGAACCCCTCACCGTGGGACGCCAGCCTAGTAATCGTTTGCGCCCTGCCTTACCCAGCTTAATGCTTTGGTGGTCAACATTTCCCACCTGTCCAATAGTGGCCAGACAATCGCCACGAATACGCCGCATCTCCCCAGAGGCTAATCGAACTAAGGCGTATTCATCTTCTTTTACCATTAGTTGTGCCGCTGTCCCGGCACTCCGCACCAATTGCCCGCCTTTTCCTTTCTCCAACTCAATGTTATGGATTAGCGTGCCACTCGGGATTAGTTTCAAGGGTAGCGCATTTCCCGGCTTTATTTCAGCATCACTGCCTGACATGATAGTATCCCCGACATTAAGTCCTACCGGGGCAAGGATATATCGTTTTTCTCCGTCGACATAGTAAATGAGAGCAATGCGTGCCGAGCGGTTGGGGTCATATTCAATCGCTGCCACTTTGCCCGGAACACCCACCTTATCTCGCTTGAAGTCAATGATGCGGAGCCTTCGCTTCACACCACCCCCTCGGTGGCGAACCGTTATTTTCCCTTGGTTGCTCCGTCCGCCTCGCTTCTTTAGCGGGATGAGCAGTGATTTCTCCGGCTTATCTTTAGTTATTTCTTCAAACGTAGAGCCGCTCATCCCCCGCCGGCCGGGTGAGGTTGGACGATATATCTTTAGTGCCACTCAGTTTCCCCCTTCATCAAGTCTAAACACCTTCAAAGATTTCTATTTTGTCCCCAGGCTGGAGGGTGACCACCGCCTTTTTCCAGGGCGGGGTTTGTACCAGTCGTCGGCCGACTCTTCTTGTTTTGCCAGATACATTGATCACATTAACTCCGGTAACCTTAACCTTAAACGCTTTTTCCACCGCTTGTTTAATCTGAGGCTTGTTCGCTTCTCTGGCTACCTCAAAAGCGAATTTATTTTGCGCTTGCAGCACGGTATTTTTCTCGGTTATTAATGGGCGGCGCAATACCTCATACAGGTGCATGCTTCACCTCTTGAGCTAATCTCTCCCCCCATATCTGTTCTGCTTTGCGCACTGCTGATACTGTCATCAATAGCATCTTATGGGAGAGGATGTCAAGGACATTGAGTAGATTCGCTGGCATTGTTTTAATTTCTTTTAGATTACGAGCTGATTTAATAACGTTTTCCTCTGGCTCAGGGGTAATAACGAGAGCTGAGGAAGCCACCCCGAGGTCGGCCAAAATCTGTGCCATCTGCTTCGTCTTTGGTTCCAATTTCAGTTCGGCGATAACCTTTAACTCTTCATCTCTAGCCTTTGCCGAGAGGGCGCACCTTAAGGCTAATTGGCGCATCTTTTTTGGCATGGCTTGCCGATAGTCCCTTGGTTTGGGACCAAAAGTAATGCCCCCTCCACGACGCAGTGGTGACCGCCGACTGCCCGCCCGAGCATAGCCAGTGCCTTTCTGCCGAAATAATTTTCGACTACTGCCAGAAACTTCACTCCTGGTTTTAGTTGAAGCTGTTCCCTGGCGAGCATTGGCCCGCTGCCTGACCATTGCTTGGTGCACGACTGCCTCGTTAAACGGCACGGCAAAAACTTGGTCACTTATTTCAATATGCTCAACTACTTCTCCGGTAAGGCTGTAGACTGGGACGCGCACTTCCTTACTTCCCCCTGCCTGATTTCTTTATTAGTACTAAACCGTTCTTACCTCCTGGTACCGCTCCTTTAACCAGCAACAGGTTACGGGCTGGGTCAGCTTCAAATACCTCCAGATTACGCGCCGTCACTTGTTGGTTACCCATGTGTCCGGCCATACGCGATCCTTTGAGTACTCTGCCGGGAGAAGTGCCGGCGCCGATAGAGCCTGGGGCACGGTGTCGGTCAGATTGCCCGTGCGTTTTGGGTCCGCCGGCAAAGTGGTAGCGTTTGACCACCCCGGCAAAGCCCTTCCCTTTTGACACTCCGGTAATATCAATTAAGTCACCGGCCTTAAACAGGCCAACATCAATCTTTTGCCCCACCTCAACTTCTTTAGTATCATCTAATCTGAATTCTCGAAGATGCTTAAATTGTCCTGCTTCCTTGAGATGCCCTCGCTGGGAGGACTTAAGTCGCTTGGTTTCACCAAAGCCAAGCTGAACGGCATTGTAGCCATCTTTATCTACGGTTTTCACTTGAGTTACCGTGCATGGCCCAGCCTCGATGGCGGTTACCGCCGCCACTTTGCCATCGTCTTCGAATACTTGGGACATACCCAGTTTTTTGCCAATAATCTCTTGAGTCATATCTTTAGCTCTCTGAAGGTAGTTTGTTCTTACAACTTAATATCTATTTCCACCCCTGAAGGTAAATTTAGTTTGGTTAAGGCGTCTATCGTTTTCGAAGTCGTCTCGATAATATCAATGATACGCTTATGGGTTCGAATCTCAAACTGCTCCTGTGAGTCTTTATCGATAAATGGGGAGCGGATAACACTGAACTTTTGGATATGGGTGGGCAGCGGTACTGGCCCAACTATAACCGCTCCGGTACGCTCCACTGCCTCGACAATCTGTCCGGCCGATTGGTCAACTATCTTATGGTCAAAACCCCTTAGCTTGATACGAATCTTCTGTTTAGCCATGTCTTTTACCCACCGCTTGTTCCGTAATTTCTTCGGTCAATTCTGCGGGTAGTTTCTTATATTGATGGAATTCCAGAGAATGTGTCGCTCTACCCTGGGTAAGTGACCTGAGCCTGGTGGCATAGCCAAAGGTCTCCGCTAAGGGGATAAAGCAATGAATAATGTACATTTCACCCTGAGCTTCGATATTCTCGATGTGTCCTCTCTTGGCATTGAGGTCACCAATGATATCACCAAGAAATTGTTCTGGTGTCGCCACTTCCAGCTTCATAATTGGCTCCAAAAGAGAGGGTTTGGCCTTCATGACAGCTTTTCTTAGTGCCATTGAACCAGCCATCTTAAAGGCCAGTTCTGAAGAGTCAACCTCGTGATAACTACCATCATAAAGGGTAGCTTTAATATCAACTATGGGATAGCCGGCCAGCACTCCGGTTTCGATCGCCTCTTTAATGCCAAGCTCAACGGCCGGGATATATTGCTTCGGTATTGCGGTACCTTTAATGTGATTGACAAATTGAAAGCCGCTGCCCCGCTTCATCGGTTCAAGCTCAAGCCAGACATGACCATATTGGCCATGCCCCCCGGTTTGCCGCACAAATTTTCCTTCCACTTGCGCCGGTACCGTAATCGTCTCCTTATAGGCAACCCGCGGTCTGCCTACCTTGGCGCCCACCCCAAATTCGCTGATTAACCGGTTGACGATGACCTCCAGGTGGAGCTCACCCATACCGGAGATAACCGTTTGTCCGGTCTCCTCATTGTAAACTACCTTAAAGGTAGGGTCTTCTTCAGTCAGCTTCTGCAAGGCTTCCCCCATTTTGTCTTGGTCAGCTCTTGTCTTTGGCTCGATGGAAATCGAGAGCACCGGCTCAGGGAAGCGTATCGATTCAAGGAGCACCGGTTGGGAGACATCGCATAGGGTGTCGCCAGTAACAGTATTTTTAAGACCTAAGGTGGCGGCAATGGTTCCGGTGTCAGCTTCGTCTACTTCCTCACGACGATTGGCGTGCATGAGTAGTAACCGTCCGATGCGCTCCTTCTTGCCTCGAGTGGCATTGAATACCTGCCCGCCTGCCTTCATGATGCCGGAATAGACTCTTAGATAGACTAGTCTACCGACAAATGGGTCAGAAACCACTTTAAAGGCTAGTGCCGAAAAGGGGACTTCATCATCGGCAGGGCGGGTAACTTCGGTTCCCAGCCGGGTATCAGTAGCTCGTACCGGTGGCATATTTAGTGGGGAGGGCAGGTAACTGACAATAGCATCAAGCAGCGGCTGGAGGCCTTTATTCCTCAGCGCACTGCCGCAGAGGATGGGTACCCCCTTATTGGCTAAAGTTACCCGCCTCAGGGCTTGTCTTAGCTCAGGGGGAGTAATCTTACTACCCTCAAGGTAAGCTTCCAAAATCCGGTCATCATTCTCCGCCAATTTTTCAATTAGGGCCTGGTGCAATTCAGCACATATTGCTCGTTCTGACTCCGGAATCGCTACCTCCTGTGGTTCTGAATCCGGTTCCCCATCAAAGTACCAAGCCTTATTCTCCACGAGATCAATAATTCCTTGGTATGATTCGCTGACACCTAAAGGAAGTTGTACTGGCAAGGGCTTGGCTTTTAAGCGCTGTTCAATCATAGATAAGGTTCGCTGAAAATTAGCCCCGACTCGATCCATCTTGTTGATAAAGCAGATTCTGGGCACAAGATATCGGTTGGCCTGCCGCCACACCGTTTCTGATTGTGCCTCAACTCCGGCCACGCCATCAAAAACCACTACCCCACCATCCAGTACCCTCAGGCTACGCTCTACCTCAGCGGTAAAATCAACATGTCCCGGGGTATCAATAATATTGATGCGGTGGTCCTGCCAGTAACAGGTGGTCGCCGCGGCAGTGATGGTAATGCCACGTTCTCGCTCCTGCTCCATCCAATCCATCACGGCAGTACCGGTATCCACCTCACCAATCTTATAGGTACGACCGGTATAATAAAGTATCCTTTCCGTGACGGTGGTTTTACCAGCGTCAATGTGGGCAATAATACCTATATTTCGGATTTTGGTTAAAGGAAAACTTCTAGGCATAGTTCTAGCCTTTACTGATATTGGACTTTTTAGAGTAACATTGGAGCTAATAATGGATAACCTCTCACCATCGATAGTGGGCAAAGGCCCGATTGGCCTCAGCCATTTTATGAGTGTCCTCACGCTTTTTAATAGTGGTGCCTTCTCCCCGCAAAGCATCAAAAAGTTCTGCCGCCAGTCTCTCCGCCATCGATTTACCTTTCCTGGCTCCGGTTGATTTCAGTAGCCAGTTTATAGCTAAGAAGAGGCCACGGTCAGGCCGAACTTCCACTGGTACCTGATAGGTAGCACCGCCAACCCGGCGGGGCTTGACCTCAAGCATCGGCGTAGCATTCTTTATCGCCTGTTCTAAAGCGGTAACCGGGTCTTTTGACGCTTGCTGTTCCAGTAAGTTCAAGGCGCCATAGACAATTCTCTCGGCGGTCCTCTTTTTACCACGCTTCATTACTTTATTCACCAGCTTGGCCACGGTTATATTGTGATACTTGGCATCAGGTGGTATTTCTCTTTTTATCGCTTGAGCTCGTCTTGGCATTTTAGGTTCCTGTATTTAAGCAGTCTCCGCCTTTTCTCTGGCTAACTTACTGCCATACTTACTGCGACCTTGACGACGGTTAACGACGCCACCGGCGTCCAGTGCGCCTCGGACAATATGGTAGCGGACGCCGGGTAAATCCTTCACCCGTCCCCCGCGAATCAGAACTACCGAGTGTTCCTGTAACTCATGACCCTCGCCAGGGATATAAGCGGTTACTTCCATCCCGTTAGTCAGTCGCACTCTGGCTATTTTGCGCAATGCTGAATTGGGCTTTTTCGGAGTGGTTGTCCTAACTTGAGTACAAAC
>JAUWBK010000037.1 GCA_030605045.1 Dehalococcoidia bacterium | reverse complement strand
CTGGCGGCGGGCAAGGGGGTTATCATTGCCGATTCAATCACGCAGGCACTGGATGCCCTCTCCAACTTCCTGAAGTCAAAAACACTGGGGACTGCCGGCGACAAGGTAGTGATTGAAGAGCATTTATCAGGGAAAGAGATGAGCGCTTTTGCTTTCACTGACGCCCACACAGTCGTCCCGATGGTAGCTGCCTGTGATTATAAACGAATCTATGATGGAGACCAGGGACCTAACACCGGTGGGATGGGCAGCTATAGTCCACCGCACTTCGACAGTCCAGCGCTGAGTAAAGCAGTTGAGGAAAATATCATGGTACCAGCGGTAAAAGCGATGCGTAAGGAAGGGAAACCCTATAAAGGTGTCCTTTATGGCGGTTTAATGATTACCAATAATGGGCCAAAAGTGCTAGAATTTAATGCCCGGTTTGGTGACCCGGAAGCGCAGGTTACGCTACCCCGGCTCAAAACCGACCTGGTAGAGATTATGCTGGCAATAATTAACCACAATCTTGGGCAGATAAAGATAGAATGGAGTGAAGATGCCTGTGTTGGCGTGGTCATGGCCTCGGCTGGATATCCAGGCAGCTATAAGACTGGTTTTCCCATTACCGGATTGGATGAGTTGGATAAGGACATTTTGGTATTTCACGCTGGAACCAAGGTTGGCTCAACGCCAGGAGAGGTATTAACTAACGGGGGGAGAGTCCTTACCGTAGCTGCCACCGGTAAGACCATTGCTGAGGCAAGGCAAAAGGTCTATCATAATATTTCACGCATCCACTTTGAAGGATGCCATTATCGTAAAGATATTGCTGAAATAAAAGAGGGGTAGATAAGATGCCACTAGTCGCTGTAGTTATGGGTTCCAAATCAGATACCGAAGCACTCAAACCAACACTGGAGATATTAACCCAGTTTGGCATTGACTATGAGGTTAATGTAATCTCAGCTCACCGCACCCCAGAAAAAGCGAGGCAATATGGTCTGGCGGCTCAAGAGCGCGGGATTGAGGTCATCATCGCGGCAGCGGGGGGAGCAGCCCATCTGCCCGGGGTCTTGGCTAGCTGGACTACCCTGCCTGTCATCGGTGTGCCGCTAGCTACCAGTGAATTGGAAGGGATTGACGCCCTCTACTCGATAGTTCAGATGCCCGCCGGGATACCGGTAGCCAGCGTCGCTATCGGCAGTGCCGGAGCCAAGAACGCTGCCTATCTGGCTGCCGAGATTCTAGGACTCAAATATGATAAGATTCGGAAAGCTTATGATAAATTTAGGAGCGAGCTAAGTAATCATTAGCTCTAAAATCCACCAGAGGGAGCCAGAACTCCGTTGAAACATTATAAGGTGTCACCGACAATAATAAGGTCAGAGGCGAGAGGCGACTACATCATTGAGATAAGCGAAAAATCGAGGAAGGCACTGAAATTAGGTGAATATGCTGTAGTCACTCACGAGTTTCATGGTAAGGAAGGCCCGATTAGATTTGTGGCTTATGGCAAAGTTTTGATTGATAACAAAATAGATGAGAATTGTGTAAAGATAGACCAAACGCTACGAGATACGGTCAGAGTATCTGTTGGCGACAAAATTGGCTTATCCAAGCTTGAATTATCCGCTCACCAACGAACGATTCTATCTATCAGAAGATTTTTCAGTGCTAGAAGCATTTGGGCCTATGTGTGCAAAGCTTATCCTCGAGATATGGAGAAGAATATCTGCCGCCTGAGCCGAGAAGCCAGAGAAGTCCTAGGGGTTGCCCAAGGAGATCTGCTAAGACTTGATAGCGTCTTTTTTGATGAACATGGTGCACAGTACCAAAGCCGCTCGATAACTCTAAGGGGCTTCGACCTCTCCGATGACGAAGTAAAACAAACCCGGCAAGACGCCCAAGAAAGAGCACGGGAGCTTATGGGAGAGACCGAGGAGCTTGAAGGTTTCGAAAGTCATCGATTACCATTTTTACGTATTTGTAAAGAAGCCAGAATAAACTTGTCCTCAGAAGAGAACGAGATTGAAGTATTGCAGCCAGTCAAAATAAGTCCCAACATATTGTACTTGGTTAGGAATCGAGTTCAATTCTACATTGTTAACCTCTTTCTGGCATTATTAGGAACAGTTATCACCATTCGCGAGTTTAGCTGGATAGCTGGGATGCTTGTCCTGGTTGTTTGTATCATAATAATAACTATTGGTGTCTATCTGGATATAAAGTCTAAAGTAAGCTAAACAGAGCTTGTTTATTTAAGAGGTATTATCTCGATGTTCTATTTTGCCTATGGGTCTAATATGAATCTTGATCAGATGAGAGAGCGTAGAGTGTCTTACGAGAATTCTAGAAGAGCGTTATTAAGAGATTATAAATTGGGCTTCACTAAAACTTCTAAAAGGTATAATGCTGGCGTTGCTGATATCGTTGAATCCAGAGATGATGTTGTGGAAGGTGTACTTTATGAGGTAACTGAAGAAGGGATGGCTACTCTAGACAAATTTGAAGGTGTCAATCAGAATACATATAAGAGGATGAAAGTCATGGTGCAACTCGAGGACGGTGAGAAATTAGAGGCTATAACGTATAAAGTTGTGAGTGCAGAGGAACCCTTTATCCCACCTTCGAAGGAATACATGAATAAAATAATTAAAGGCGCAGAGATTCATAAGTTGAGTAGTAATTACATCCAGAGGCTAAAAGCTATCCCACTTAAGGAGATAACCAATGATTGAGCGGTATTCTCGTCCCCAAATGAAAAGAGTGTGGTCAGATGAGAATAAGTTTAACAAATGGCTGGAAGTAGAGATTGCCGTCTGTGATGCCTGGGCAGAAATAGGCACCATTCCCCGGGAGGCAATATCGAAAATAAAACTGGCCAGATGCAACATCAAGCGCATGGAAGAAATTCTCAAGGAAACCCACCACGATATGACCGCTTTCCTTGGCTCGGTATCGGAGAGCCTAGGCAAAGAATCACGCTTTATTCACCTCGGTCTTACTTCCTCTGATGTTATAGATACGGCACTTAGCTTGCAGATGGTGGAAGCTACTGAGATACTGACTCAAGATATCAAAGAGCTCATCTCAGTACTAGCCCAAAAAGCAATAGAGCATAAATACACACCGATGATAGGTCGCACCCATGGCATTCACGCCGAACCGATTACTTTTGGCTTAAAGCTGGCAATATGGGTTGAGGAGATGAGGCGAAATTTACAAAGGCTTACCGAAGCCAAAAAGACCATCGCGGCAGGTAAGATTTCCGGAGCCGTGGGTACTTATGCTACGGTACCACCAGAGGTTGAACAGAAAGCTTGTCATAAGCTGGGACTGGTTGCGTCCCCGATATCAAATCAGATTTTGCAGCGTGACCGTCACGCCCAATTTATGACCACACTGGCGATAATCGCTAGTTCCCTGGAGAAGTTTGCTACCGAGATCAGAGGACTACAGCGAACTGAGGTAGGCGAAGTCGGCGAACCCTTCGGTACCGGTCAGACAGGTTCCTCGGCGATGCCTCACAAACGAAATCCAGAGTTATGTGAACGAATCTGTGGCTTGTCCCGAATGGTAAGAGGACATGCCTTAACCGCGATGGAAAATATTACCCTATGGCATGAGCGTGACATCAGCCACTCCTCCACCGAACGTATCATCCTGCCTGACTCCTGTCTACTAGTGGATTACTGCCTGGCTCTCTTTGTCTCCATAATCAAAGGATTGCAAATTTATCCGCAACGGATGAAAAAGAACATAGAACTTACCAAAGGTTTGATTTTCTCACAGCGGGTGATGCTGGCCCTTATTGATAAAGGGCTTTCCCGGCAAAAAGCCTACGAACTGGTGCAACAAAACGCGATGAAAGCCTGGAAGGGGAATAAAGACTTTCTCAACTTGCTGAAGGCGGACCCTGAAATTACTGCTGTACTACCTCAGCCAGAACTTGAGTCGCTTTTTGACTATCAATACTACCTGCGACATGTAGATGAGATTTTTGAGCGCCTAGGCCTAACCAAAGCCCAGTGGAAAGGCAGTATCACTGAGCCAACAGGCCTGGCACCAAGAGCAATGTAACTCAAGGATAACCAAACCTGGAGATGTGAGGAAATGAAACAATCGCCGGACAAACTTCGTAAAGCTGCAATGGCTCTTGATAATGCTATTGAAAGCAAGAACATTGAGGAGATATTAACCTACTTTGCTGACGACTGTGAAATTGAACTTCTCCGGCAACGATTATTTGGCAAAGAAGGTGTAAAGAAGTGGCTTGATTGGTTGTATAAAAACTTCTGGCAAATCAAGTTCCAGCCGATAGTTATTATGGTCAAAGGCAATACCTTATTCGAGGAATTTATCGTCAGGGCAAGGCTACATAGTGGCATTGAAATCAAATCGAAGCAGGCGGAAGTCGTAGTTTACGAGAACGACAAGATTAAGAGCCTACGACTATACTTTGATCGGCTTGACTTCGCCGAGTCGGTAACCAAGGACCCCATTAGTAAAGCAACAATCAACCGAATCATAAAGAAAACCTTAGCCGGATTAATTGACTAAATCGAAAACAATCAGGAGCTTGGAGACGAGTAATAGCCAATCAGTTCTATTAAATACTGACCTGCCATTACCACTGTTCATCCGGGGTAAGGTGCGCGATACTTATGACCTGGGTAACCACCTGCTCATCATCGCTACTGACCGAATCTCTGCCTTTGACCTGGTTTTGCCCAGTGGCATTCCAAACAAGGGTTTCGTGCTGAACCAGCTATCCATCTTCTGGTTCCGACAGACAGCAGACTTGATGCCTAACCACTTGATAGAAATCGTTGACGATGTTCACTGCCTTGATACCTACATCCCCACTGAAAATCGCTTTCCTTACCCCTCTTACCTCGCTGGGCGGTCCATGGTAGTCAAAAAATTAAAGCGCATTCCAATTGAATGCGTGGTGCGTGGTTACCTTGCCGGAGCAGGCTGGACCGACTATCAGCAATATGGCACCATTTCCGGACTCCATTTACCCAGAGGCTTGCAGGAAAGCCAGGAACTGCCCGAACCACTATTCACCCCGACCACCAAGGCAGAAACCGGGCATGACCAACCGATCACCACGGATGAGATAAGAAAGCAGGTCGGTGAGGACGTAGCCGAAAAAATAAAGGAGAAAAGCCTGTCCGTGTATAATTATGCCCGAGAATACGCCCGAAAAAGGGGTATCATTATTGCCGATACCAAGATGGAGTTCGGGCTGGAAGATGGCAAGCTTATCCTGATTGATGAATTATTAACTCCTGACTCGTCACGCATCTGGGATGCTAAGCGTTATCAAATTGGCCAATCCCAGCCAAGCTATGATAAACAACCACTCCGCGACTGGCTGGTTGAGTTCGGATGGAATAAAGAGCCACCTGCCCCCACGCTACCACCAGAAGTCATCGAAGCTACGGCTAGAAGGTACGAGCAGGCTTACCAAAGGCTAACTGGTAGGGAAATAAGATAAGTTCTTATGGTCGGCGCCAGGAGTATTGCCCTCTATCGTTCCAGCAAATCTTTGGTGCTTGGTAGTTCACCGCTAATCCGCGGGTCAATTTTAGTCGCGGTATCAAGGGCTCTACCCAGGGCTTTAAACAGGGCTTCTGCCTTGTGATGGTCATTAGTGCCGCAGGCAAACTTAGCATGGAGGTTAAATCTGGCTTCAATAGCAAAAGACTCGAGAAAGTGACGGATAAGGTCAGTGGGAAAGCCTAACATATCGTTCTCACGGAAAGGTAACTCTAATACGGTATATCCCCTACCACTGATGTCCAAGGCCACCATGGCTAAAGCATCATCCATCGGTACCGACGCATCAGCCATACGGACGATACCTCGCTTATCTCCGAGAGCTTCACTAAAGGCCTTACCCAAACATATGGCAACGTCTTCGGCAAGATGGTGCTGGTCACTTCCGGCGGCTGAAATCTTTATGTCAAATACTCCGTGCTGCGCCAACTGAGACAACAGGTGGTCAAACATCTTAATCCCGGTAGTTATCTCCCACTTACCAGTGCCATCAATATTAAGCTCCAAGCTGATATCGGTTTCTTTAGTCTGTCGTTTAATCACAGACGTGCGGTTAGCCATCTATTTCCCCCTCTAATTTTTGGAGTACTCTAATTAGAGCATCGGTGTGCTCTGGTTTACCCACGCTAATGCGGATACTATTTTGCAAAAGAGGCTGATCAAAGTATCGCACCAGAATTCCCTTTTGCTGCAGTTTTTGCTTGAGTTCGCTTGCCTTACCCTTCAGCACCGAACAGAAAATAAAATTAGCCTGCGATGGATAAGGTTTTAGCCATTTCAGCTTCTTTAGCTCGGCAAACAGCCTTTCCCTTTCCGCAATTATCGCCTTTACCCCATCCATTAAATAATCAACATCCTTTAATGTTTCCTGCACCGCCACTAAGGCAGCGACATTTACATTATAGGGCAGTTTGATTTTGATTAAATAACCGGCAATTTCCGGCGGGAAAATTCCATAGCCTACCCTCAGACCAGCCAGCCCACCCCATTTGCTGAAGGTTCGCAACACCATCAAGTTCTGGTACTGGCGAACTAAAGGCACCACTGTTTCCCCATAAAATTCATAGTAGGCTTCGTCAACCAATAGCGGTATCCCGGTAGCTACCAACTCCAGAGTATCTGACTGTGGCGTAACTGTGCCGGTGGGACTATTGGGGTTAGCCAAAATAATGAGTTTGGTCTTCGGGGTTATGGCTGCCTTTACGGCACCGACATCAACGGCATAATTTTCATCCCTGGGTATATTTACCAACCTAGCCCTATTGATTAGTGTCCGGAGGCGATACATATCAAAGGTAGGAATACAATTGAGCACCTCATCACCGGGCTCGATAAACAGACAGAGAATATCATCCAAAAGCTCACCGCTGCCACAAGCAGCCACAATTCGGTGGGCATCGACTCCCGTATAGTCCTGCAACTGACGGCGAAGCTTGGTTTGACCAGCATCAGGATAAATTTGCCAGTTTTGGTATTCAGCGAAAGCTTGACGCACTCTTGGTGAACAACCGTAGGGATTTTCGTTGGCATCGAGCTTGATAATGCTCTCCGCCGGAACCTCAACCTTACCCTCCAGGGTCTCCGGAGATTTATGAGGGTCATAGCCCCCAAGAGTAATTAGTTCCGGCCGTATCAATTTGTCTATCCCTTCTGAAGCCACTAATTGATTTCTCCTTGGGCACTCTGGACAGTTCCCGAACTTCTGTTTGAGAAGCACCAATTGATTCCGTATTTACAGGAGTTACTCAATTCTTCTCAGTGACCCCGAGTAAACTATAAAAATAGATGAAATTTTCAGGCTAGGCTTTGCATGTGACGCAATTTCTAACACGAGCAACCCCCAACAAACGGCTGGTCTGCTTTGAAGTCTCCGAATGCTATCATGGTAATTCCGCTCTTCCATAGATTGGATGCTTCTTTTTCTAGAAGCCTTATGACACACGGTTTGTGACGGGATATCGCAGCTGAAACATCCCAAGAGATGCTTAGGAAAATGAATTTGGTGGGACTGACAACTTGTTTCAACTGCTTTTTTGCTTGTGATATTGTGTCCTGCAACTTCTTTAGGAAGGGGTTTTCAGCGGGGCTTGAGGATAATACCCTAGTATCTACACATCTCGCCACGACCTCACCAGTTTTGCTCTGTTGTTCAAAAAATAGCTCGTCTGCATCAGAAGTTCGGATTCTCTTACACGCCATGGCTGCAACCAATATGCGTTTGTCATCTCTTACAACTAGATCAGGAGGCTCTTCAAATTGCACTCTGTGTGAAGGAAATTCATCATGCAACCAGCCATACCCTAGAACTTCAACTAAAGCTTCCAAAAACTGCTTGTCGTATTCTTCTTTCCACGCTGGCGCCTTCGACGGGATTATATTAGTAGCCCTTTTGGTGAGGTTATCCCTTTCGCGATGTGGCATGGTACTTATGATGGTATCTAAGCGAGTAAGAAGCGGTTTGTCATGTTGTTCCCAACAAGTACCTTCACTGTTCCTGGCTTTGCATAGCCAACAATGGCAGCCAGCAAGCTGTCTGGCTCTTTCTTCAAAAGTGCTGGTTACTTGATTTAAGTTATCCCACATTCTTCTAAATCTACGGTAGCAAAACTGACCTTGGCTGACTAAGAAACATTCGGACATCGGCGCATTTTAACACGAATTTATGTCAAAGGGCAAACAGGGAGTTCCTTATCTAAGGAGAAGCAAGGGGTACAGGGTCCTTGAACTGACCTAATCTGCTTGGAGCCGTTTTTCTACCGCCCGGGCATGAGCATCAAATCCCTCCGCTCTTGCCATGACTGATGCCGCCGGGCCTAGCTGTTTCAAACTGGTCTCATCTACCGTAATTGTGTTGATAAACTTAATAAAATCAGTCAGGTTAAGCGGGGAGCTAAACCGAGCCGTTCCTCCGGTTGGCAAAACATGGCTTGGCCCAACCACATAATCGCCCAGGACTACCGTTGAGTTACCACCGATAAGGATGCAGCCAGCATTAGAAATTCGGTCAAGGTAAGCCACCGCATTCTCCACCATCAGGCAGAGGTGTTCCGGAGCGTAGAGGTTAGCTAGCTCTATCGCTTCATCAACACTATCAACTACCACGAGCATGCCTCTATTCAGGGACTCAGCA
>JAUWBK010000112.1 GCA_030605045.1 Dehalococcoidia bacterium | reverse complement strand
GCAATGGTGCCGGCTGCCTTTCCGGCAGCGTGTATTTCCTTCACCAATTTATCAATCATTTGCTGCACTTCTGGACGTTTGACCTGGCCGGGATAACCCATTGCCGAAGAGAGGTCGGTTGGCCCGATGAAGATAATGTCGATTTCAGGGATGGTCAGCATATCTTTAAGGTTTTCCACTGCCTCCATAGTTTCTACCTGGGTTATTATCATGGTCTCACGATTGGCTTCCTGAACGTAGTCACTAAGCGGAGCGGGAATACCCCAGCCATTTGCTCTCACTCCGGCAAGTCCTCTCCTGCCTTCCGGCCGATATTTGACCGAGCGCACCACACTCTCAAAATCGGCCTTGTTGTTGAGCATCGGCATCAGCACACCTAAGGTGCCAATGTCCAGGTAACGCAAAATGTTTTGCTGGATATTTATGGCTACGCGGATGAGGGGAGTAATATTGACACTATCCGCGGCCCTGACCATGTGTTCGCAGGTCTCGATATCCATTGGGCCATGCTCGGTATCAAAGAGGGCAAAATCAAACCCGAGAAGACCGATAACCTCAACAAGGGAGGGGCAACTAATGTTGACGAAAACACCATAGGCAGTTTGACCCGCCTTGATTTTCTCTTTGGTGAGGTTTTTTCTCATACTTCGTCCGTGAAGCAGTGGCTATCTGGGTGGTATCATAACACAAGGCGCATTGTTTGTCAAAAAGTGGGTTAAGGCGGCGAGCAATCTTTCTTAAAAGTCAGTTAAGTAGGGCAAGGCGATTGTGATATAATCAAGTTATGAAGAAAGAGCTTATGGATATTCTAGTTTGTCCGGTGTGCAAGAGGGAGCTTCAGCTGAGTGTCGAAGAAGAAAATGAGACGGAAATAGTTACCGGCTCTCTCTATTGTGCCAAGTGCGACGTGAACTATCCGATTGTGGATACGATTCCTAATCTGCTACCACCAGACCAGCGACATTAATCAGGGCGATAAGTTACCCAGGTCTGGGGAGATTCCCATACCTCAATGCTGGAGATGGTAACCGGTGTTTCGGTCAGTTTCGGCTTAAGTTCATTATAGATAGTGGTAGCAATGTTTTCCGAAGACGGGTTTATTTTATCAAACGGCGACACATCATTAAGGCAGGTATGGTCAAATCGGGACAGGATATCGTTTAAGTGCCGCTTCAGTTCGGTAAAATCATAGGCCATACCAGTATTGTCAAGCTCGGAGGCGTTTATTCTGGCCACTACCCGGAAGCGGTGCCCGTGCAGTGCCTCACATTTGCCCCGATAACCACGCAGGAAATGGGCAGCATCAAAATGACTTTCTACTGCTATCTCGTACATTCTTCCTCTTAAATTATTCCAGCTTAAAGACGCCTTGTTTTTCGGTTACGCCCTGTAACAGTTCCTTAATCGTCTTACCACTTACCGGATGCACCAGGTCAGGGGCAATCTCGTCCAGAGGAACGAGGACAAAGGCCCTTTCGGTCATTTTAGGGTGGGGGATAACCAACTCTGGGGCCTCAATCACCTGTTCCCCATAAAGGAGGATATCGATGTCAATGGTGCGAGGTGCCCCGGATCTACCAGTTCTGCCCAGCTTATTCTCAATACCCTTAACCAGAGCCAGTAGTGCCATCGGTTCCAGTCGGGTATAGGCCTGACAGACCAGATTAAGGAATCGGGGTTGGTCAGCATTACCCACCGGCTCAGTATCATATATCGATGAAAGCCTTCCCATCCGCAACCGCTGTGATAAAAATTCTAATGCTCTGTCCAGATTCTCTTGGCGGTCTCCCATATTTGAGCCAAGACCGAGATATACCGTTACTGCTTCAGTCACTAGCTGTCCTCCTTCGTATGATTGCGTCGCTCATCCGGCAGACGCGTACCATTTGCTTTACATCGTGAACCCGCACCATGTCCGCCCCATTGGTGATGCCAATAGCTACGGTCGCTGCGGTTCCCTCCAGACGTTGGTCAGTGGGTAGGTCCAGTACCAAGCCAATCAATGCTTTACGCGAACTTCCCAATAAAATAGGCCTACCCAAAGATTTGAGTTCTGCCAAACGGCGGATAATCTCCAGATTTTGTTCATGGGTCTTGCCGAAGCCAAGGCCGGGATCAATGATGATGTTTTCCTCAGGCACCCCGGCTTTTACGGCCAGACCGATACTCCTCTCCAAATCAGAGATAATTTCAGGCATTATATCTTGGCAGGGGGCATCTCGCTGATTGCTCATCAAGATAACGGGCACGTCTGTTTCGGCGGCTAAATCAGCTAACTTGGGGTCGCGCTTTAAGCCCCAGATATCATTAATCATCGCCGCACCAGCTTTCAGGGCACGACTGGCTACCCCTGACTTGTAAGTATCGATGCTTATGGGCACTGGTATTTCACTAACTAATCTTTCTATTACCGGGATTACCAGCCGAAGTTCATTGTCAATATCGTTGATAGGTAGCGGTTCTGCGCTGGGTCGAGTGGACTCTCCACCAACATCGATAATATCCGCTCCCTCAGCAACCATGCGTTTGGCTAGGGCAACAACCGCCTCGATATCATTACCCAGCCCATCTCCAGAGAAGGAATCAGGGCTGAGGTTGCAGATTCCTATCACATAGGTTCGCTCCCCCCACCTGAACTCGGTATTGCCAATGCGGGTAGTATTTAGCAATGATTTACTCTGTTCCAATTCCTTTACCTTACCGAAGTTTTTAAGGGTCAAATCCTGCCTACTATTCTAGCATCTTCTCAAGACTAAGCAAATATTTGCCTAATTTGGCTCTAAAATCTTATTGTGGTATCATTATTTAAGCTCATTATGGCAAAGAGGTTAAACGGCTTTGAAAGAGGAACTGGAAAGACTAGCCAAGCTAGAAGCAGAGATAAAAGCTGGTGGCGGCGAAAAGCGCATTCAGCAACAGCATGCCTCAGGGAAACTCACTGCCCGGGAGAGGATTAACCTTCTCTTTGACACGGATACCTTCCACGAGCTGGATATATTTGTCCAGCATCGCTGCACCAACTTTGGCATGGATAAGGTTTCTATCCCGGCCGATGGGGTAGTTACTGGCTACGGTAAAGTGAACGGCCGTACCGTATGCGTCTTTGCGCAGGACTTTACCGCCAAGGCCGGCACCCTGGGCGAGATGCATGCCAAGAAGATATGTAAGGTCATGGATCTGGCAATGACGATGAAAGTGCCGATGGTCGGTTTGCTTGACAGTGGTGGGGCACGTATCCAGGAGGGAGTTAATGCCCTTAATGGCTACGGCAATATCTTTTTCCGTAACTCCTGTGCTTCCGGGGTTATTCCCCAGATATCAGCGATTATGGGCCCGGCGGCGGGTGGGGCGGTCTATTCACCGGCGATGACTGACTTTGTTTTCATGGTGAAGCGGACAAGCCACATGTATATCACCGGTCCTGATGTCGTTAAGGCAGCTACCAGTGAAGAGATAAGTGATGAGGAGTTAGGCGGTGCCATGACCCACAATATCAAAAGTGGCGTGGCACAGTTTGCCTGTGAGAGTGATGAGCAGTGTATTGAAGAGATTAAGAAGCTCCTTAGTTACCTGCCGCAGAGTAATGAGGAGAAGCCACTTGACATAACACCAACTGATTCTCCCGACCGTGCCGACCCAGCCCTGGATGCTATCATACCTGACGAAGCACACAAAACTTATGATATGAAGGCGGTTCTCCGCGCTATCGTGGACAATGGTGAATTTCTTGAGCCGTCCCGGCAATACGCCACCAACATGATTACTTGCTTTGCCCGCTTAAATGGACATGTGGTCGGTATCATTGCCAACCAGCCTAACTACCTGGCGGGTTGTCTTGACATTAATGCCTCAGACAAAGCCACCAGATTCATTCGCTTCTGCGATGCTTTTAACATTCCATTGCTTACGGTTGCCGATGTCCCCGGCTACCTACCGGGGAGCAGTCAGGAGTGGGGAGGAATCATCAGGCATGGTGCCAAGCTCCTGTGGTGTTATTCCGAGGCCACGGTGCCCAAGATAACTTTAATTACCCGCAAGGCTTATGGTGGGGCATACATCGCTATGTGCAGTCAGAGTTTGGGTGCTGACTATACCCTGGCCTGGCCCAAGGCAGAAATCGC
>JAUWBK010000053.1 GCA_030605045.1 Dehalococcoidia bacterium | reverse complement strand
CTCATGACTGACACATTTTGAGCCATGCTAGACATAGATTCAGATAGCCTGTAGACTGACAAAGGTTCGATTCCCATGAAGTAATCTCGTATCGTCCTCGGTAGCTCCCCACTTTGTAACTCTGGGAACTCCCTAAGCCGTTTCGTGGCGGGTCGGGCGAGCTTATGGAACTCTATATTGCATATTTTATCGAGATATTTTACTACCACATCACGCGGTGAGGCATTATAACCTCCCATTAGAAGGAAGCCCTCGAAACCTGGGTCTACGTGTTGACCGCATAAAAGTATAAGACCCCTTTGAATAAAGTATGATTTTGCTCCAAGATGCCCAGAAATAATATTCGTTAGATGCAACTTCTCATGAGTCCTAAAGGTGAAAAATTCCCCGGCACGGATTGTGACACTTCCTCTCTCGCTTAAACTGATTGGCGTTGCCTCCCCACCTTTTAACAGGGGATCACCCATTCTCAAGTCATAGCTCGCAGGCTCTAAGCACTCATCCGACATGTTTTCAATCTTTAGCTCTTCGGTCTTGATCACCTCCAAGATTTCCCCATCGGTTAGCGGCATAATCACCTCCTTCTCTACTTATTTTGGAGTTTTTATACTACACCAACTGTCTGATGACGGCAATGACTCTTCCCTGAATCTCAACATTGCCCGGCTCAGCGTAGACTGGTGACATCTGGCTGTTGGCAGGTTGAAGTCGGATGCTTTCCGGCTCAACATAGACTTTCTTCAGGGTCGCCTCCTTTTCTGCTCTGAGCCATACGGCGGCCATCTCCCCGTTCTCCACCACATTGACATACTGCATTAAAACAATATCACCATCGTTAATCAGGGCGTCCACCATTGACGAGCCCTTCACCTTCAAAGCATAAACCCCTCCTCTGCCCTGGGTCAAGTCTGGGGTTACCTCAATGGTCTCGGCGGCTGCCGTAACATCCCAGGTATCTGGAGTCGGTACTGGTATCGGCTCACCAGCGGCTATTTGCCCAATAACCGGAACCTGCACTCGAGACAAGGAAGTGACGGATCTAGTGAGTAACTCGATACCGCGTGATACCTCGGGATGGCGGCGAATATACCCATCCTTCTCCAATATTCTCAGATGGTAATCGACAACCGATGTCGAACTGATGCCACAGCCACTTTGGATATCTCTAACCGTGGGCGGATAACCATTATCCACCAAAAAACGGTGAATAAAATCAATGATACCCTGTTGTTTCGCTGACAATACTCTCATCCCGCTCCCTAAAAAGTAACTTCCGAGACCAAGGCGAACACCTGTTCTATAAGTCTAAAATAAATAAGGGGTTTTTGTCAACCCCAAAGACCTTGTAAAAAAGATAAATAGCTGAGGGTTTCCGCTTAGCGCCGCCCGATACCAGAAAGGGCATGGCGGTCAGCCTGCATCGTCTCCAGTGCCAGCTTATCCATCTCAAGCTGGACCGGTATGGGGTAATCACCAGTGAAACAAGCCAAGCAAAAGGTTTCCCTGGGCAGAGCAACCGCTTTAATCAATCCTTCAATACTCAGATAGCCTAATGAATCAGCGCCGATAAACTGACAAATTTCAGGTGTCGATTTCTGAGCGGCGATTAGCTCCCCACGGGTAGCCATATCGACACCAAAGAAACAGGGGTAACGAATCGGTGGCGCGCAGATGCGCATATGCACTTCCTTCGCTCCGGCCCGTCTCAGTATTTTCACCACGCTGGGAGTAGTCGTGCCACGAACGATACTATCATCAACCACTACCAGTCGCTTGTCCTGCAACATATAGGGCAAGGGGTTAAATTTCAGTTTAACACCAAGGTCCCTAATGCGCTGGTCAGGCTCAATAAAAGTGCGTGCCACATAGCGATTCTTAATCAACACCTCACCTATGGGGATACCTGATTGGCGAGAATAGCCAATGCCGGCACTGGTCGCTGAATCAGGCACACCAACAGCCAAATCGGCAGCCACAGGGTATTCTTGCGCCAGTCCCGCTCCCATCGCCTGGCGGGCTGGAGAGAGCAGCCGACCATTAATCACACTATCCGGGCGAGCAAAGTAGATATACTCAAAGATGCACAGTGCCCTTCTATCTACCTTATCCCGATAACTATCAACACCATTCTCCGTAACAGAAACTATCTCACCTGGTTCGATCTCCCGAATAAAGCTGGCACCAATATGGTCAAGGGCGCAGCTCTCCGAGGCGATAACCCAGCCACTATCAATACTCCCCAGACAGAGCGGACGCACCGCGAATGGGTCACGAACCCCAAACAAAGCGTCCTTCGTCAGCACGGTCAAAGAATATGCGCCCTGAAGTCGATGCATGGCATATCTTATCTTGTTTACCCAATTCTTCTCTGGGGAGGAGAGAATGAGATTAGCGATAACCTCGGTATCTGTGGAGCTGTAGAAGGTATAGCCTTGCTCATTGAGTTCCTCATACAGGTGCTCGGCGTTAATAATATTCCCGTTGTGAGCGACGGCAATAGCATGGGAACCCTTGCCCACCACAATAGGCTGAACGTTGCATTCCTGACTGGAACCTCTGGTGGAATAACGATTATGACCGATGGCGATATTCCCGACAAGATGGCTTAGCGATTCCTCATTAAATACCTGAGATGCCAGCCCCATCTTGGCGTAAACGTTGAGCTTCTTACCATCGGCAGTGGCAATACCGCTACTTTCCTGACCACGGTGTTGCAGAGCAAAGAGAGCAAAAAAGGTAAGACGGGCTACATCCTCATTGGGGGCATAAACACCAAAAACGCCGCAACTTTCGTGCAACTTTTCCTGCCTTCTTAAACTCGTCCCGAGTAACCCTGCTAAATTTAATTATAGCTTACTTGGTGCCTATTGGTCAACTTACTTTTACCTGCCACTAATCTCGGCACTGAGATTTCAGCCAGTCGATAACGCTACTAATTGCCCGAGTATTCTGCCGCAGCTGGTGGCCGGCTCCGTCAATTATAATCATTTGTTTTGGTTCCCCGGCGCTATCATAGAGCCTGTGGGCGTGACTTATATCAATTGTCTCGTCCTGGTTGCCATGCACCAGTAATAGAGGTCTGGGGGCGATTCCAGATACATATTCAATCGGGCGTACCAGCCTGAAGCCATTAAGCCACTTTGCCACCGACCGGGGAAAATTTTTATCCCTAATCGTACCAATACGACGAAAATGGTCGACAACCGCCTGTGGTTCATCAACCTCGGTGACGAAGGTAAACTCGGCGGGGCAGGCACAGGTGGCAACACATGATATCCGGGCATCCCGGGCAGTCACATATACCGAAACCGCCGCCCCACCGCTAAAGCCAAGGAGTGACAGATGAGACTTAGCTACCTCAGGCAAAGTCCATAGATAGTCAATGGCTGCCTCTAGGTCCCTAGTCCAGCCCAGAATGTCAAGGTTACCACTGCTCGCTCCAGTTCCCCGGAAGTTGAAGAACAATACCGCAAAACCCTGGTGGCAAATCCTTTCCGCTAACAAAGGATAACCGCTCTCGTTCTGCTCAGGGGTACCAGCGGGGATACCATGGCAAACGCAAACTGTGGGATATGGAGCTTTGTCACCAGGCAGGTATAGTTGCCCCGAAATGGTTATACCCTCGACATCAAGAACAACCTGTCTTATCATTATGTCAACTTTAACAGAACGAAAAATTCTTTATTCCCCTCAGCGCCAAGGATGGGTGACGCCACTAACCCTTTCAACCTGAAGCCATGTTCGACTACCCAGGCAATAAAACGTCCCAAAACCGTAGCGTGAAGTATTGGCTCCTTAATCACCCCTCCTTTACCCACCTCCCCTCTCTCAGCCTCAAACTGCGGCTTGAACAGCACCAGTAAATAACCGTTGTCCTTGAGCAGCTTGGCTACCGATGGTATCACCTTCTTTACCGAGATAAAGGACAAATCGATGGTTGCCAGGTCTATTTTCTCTGGTATGGGAATGGGATAGCGGGCATTTGTCCTCTCCATAACCACCACCCGCGAATCCCGTCGCAGGCGATAGTCCAGCTGGCCGTAGCCGACATCCACCGCATAGACCCGACTTGCCCCGCGCTGGAGAAGGCAATCGGTAAAGCCGCCGGTTGACGCCCCAATGTCAGCCGCCACCTTGTCAGAAACATCAAGCTGGAACTGGTCAAGCGCGTTCTCCAGCTTAATCCCGCCACGACTAACAAAAGGAGGCGGCTCAAGGATGGTAATTTCCACCTCTTCACTCACCAGAGTTCCCGGTTTGGTAATCGTTTTCTCATCCACCACCACCTCCCCCGCCATAAGCAAAGCCTGCGCCTTGGCCCGGCTCTCCACCAGTCCCTTTTCCACCATCAAGCTATCAATGCGTCTCTTGGCCAAGTTCTACCCTTTTTGCTCCTTCTTCGCTCTTTTCGTTTCGGCTTTGGCTTTTTTCTTCTCCAGCTTCGCTTTTTGCTTTTCTAACTCAAGTTTAATAACTTCGGGGCGGAGCTCTTGAGTGGTAGTTATTTCCTCAGCTTCTTCAGCCGCCTCAGTGGGTGGAATTGACTGCGCTCTCTTTCTGCGCACTCTCCCAATTAAAATCATGCTCAAATAGCGCCCAAAGTAACCGACAAACCCGGCGGCAAACACAATCCCCACCCACTTCAAAATTTCAAGTGCTAGATTATCACCTTGAAAGTCCATATGGCTTTATTATATCAAATTACCCCCACCTAAAGAAGATGAAAAGAGGGGCGAAGCCCCTCTTAGACTGCTGATTCTTAAAGAGTTAGTAGCATTTGCAGTAAATCAAAGACGTGAGTTCAAAAATTCATCAATAATGCTATCAACTATTGCCTTATCAGGCTTAAAAAAATCAAAAAGACCAAATAATCCTATTGCAATCTGATATACATGGTCTTTAAGTTTGGACATTATATCAGCCACTTTCAGTTCTAAATCTTTCTTATATTCATCTTCTCCGCATTTACGATGTCTTGGAAACAGTCTTAGACGGTTGGCTACTGCTAATTCTCTACCTTTAAGTCCTTCATAAGACAAAGTCAGCTTTATTTTATCGTTTTGTTTGAGGTTCAGTTCGGTGCACAAATTTGAAGTATAGGATATTATCTCTGATATTCTCCATATAGCTATGTCAAACCAAAGAAATTTGCTTTCCTTTGCTAATTCTTGCGCATGACTGGCATCTTCTTGATGGCTCCGTACAAAGAAAAAATGCCCACGATTATTCAGTGCCCAGTAATCAAATCCATCACCTGTATTTAAAACGGCTCTAATGCCATCGGCAAGAGGAAGAGGCTTATATTCGGGCTTCGTTAGCACGACCCCAATGGGCCAACCTGTTTTATGACACTCGCTTTTTTCCGCTATTTCAAGAAGAGTAGCACTGTCAATCTGACCAAGACCATTAGGGACTTGAATTACAAAGTTAAAAAACCCCTCAGTAAATCCTGCTGATTTTATCTCGTTTATGGCATTATCGTTCTCATTCTTAACCCAAGCGGCGAACTGTTTTTCTGCTTCTTCCGCTTTAGCCAAGGCTTTTGGACCCTTTTCGATGCTTACAGGTTTTTTAACCTCTAATGGAACCTCTTCTGCCCTGGCTCCTTCTTCCTCACCACCCTCAGTTGGTCTTTTAGCCTCTATTTCTTGGCGAGCTTTTATACATTCCTTTATTAACTGTCTCCACTCAGAAGGTGATTTGACTATAAGTGTCCTTGCGCCTTCAGTCCTTATATATATCTGACCCGATTCAAGAATAGCTTCCCCAGTTGTTGGAGATACATAATCTTTGGTACAAACAAACGGATATTCATGAAACCGAGCGATACTTATTATTGGATACCTAACCCCACCAAATTCTTCTTTATAAACTTTGATTTCAATTCTATCTTGCCCAACTAAGTATTTTTCAACATGCTGACATAACCTTGTAACTTCATATGATGCTGCGATTTCGTCTGTAATGTCTGGATCAGGAGCGAGGCTTCTATCAGGTTGCTCTTTATAACCAATAATTATATATCCGACACCTGAATTCGCAAATCCTAAAATATGTTTTACTAATTTCGCAGCAAAATCAGTTTTTTCGGCAAACTTGACCGCAGTCTTATAGTCTGTATCCTTTGCTTCTGCAGGATACTCCAATTTATCCCTTAAATATTCATGTATTCTTTCTAACATAAGAATGTCCTACTCTACTATTATACCACCTTATATCACCCCACCCTCCCCAACACCCCCTCCAGCACTTCCTTCCACTCCTCACCCAACCGTTTGGGGTTTATGGTGAGCTGGGTGATGCCGACTTTGATGCCGTCTTTTAAGATGGACTCAAGTTTCTCCTTATTAAACTGCGTCCCCTCAAAGCGCCTGAGCACGATTTGCCCGTGCTCGGTAGAGATGGACTCAATGCCTGCCTTGGTCGCCATAAGCTTTATTCTCACCGCGTAGAGCAGGTTTTGTACTTCCGGGGGCAGCGGGCCAAAGCGGTCGCTGAATTCTTGAGCCAGAGCCTCTATTTGCTCCGCCGCTTCCAGTTTGACCAGTTTCTGATACAGGCTGAGTCTGGTATCGATATCAACCACATACTCCTCGGGGATATAGGCGGTCAGGGGCAGGTCAATGGTGGGGGTGGGCAGGCGGGGTGGTTTAATCTCCTTAACGCCAACCAGCCTGGTTTTCTGCTCCTCCACTGCCTCCGCCAGCAGCCGACAGTAAAGGCTAAAGCCGATGGCACTGATATAGCCGCTCTGCTTTGTCCCGAGCAGAGTGCCGGCGCCTCTAATCTCTAAATCTTTCATAGCAATGCTAAAACCAGCGCCCAGTTCGGTGGCTTCGTATATCGTCCGCAGCCGCTTTTGTGCCGTCGGCGTCAGGTGTTTCTCCCTATCATAGAGAAAGTAGGCATAGGCAAGGTTAGCACCACGCCCTACCCTGCCCCGCAGTTGATATAGTTGCGTCAGACCGAATTTATCCGCCTGGTTGACAATCAAGGTATTAACATTGGGCATATCCAGTCCCGACTCAATGATAGTGGTGCATACCAGAACATCACTCTTTCCCTGAGTAAAGTCGGCCATCACCCTCTCCAGTTCCTCCTCGGGCATCTGGCCATGAGCGATGGCTATCCTAGCCTCAGGCACCAGTGACTCGAGCTTACTGGCAACCAAAGCGATGCTCTGCACCCGATTGTGCACAAAGAAGACCTGGCCGTTGCGTTCCAGCTCTCGAAGGATGGCTTCCCTGACCAATAGCTCATTGTATTCGGCGACATAGGTTTTGATGGGGAGGCGCTCTTCGGGAGGAGTTTCCATCGTGCTCATATCCCTTACGCCCACTAAAGACATGTGCAGGGTGCGGGGTATCGGGGTGGCGCTGAGGGTAAGGACATCCACCTCCTGCCTCATCCTTTTCAAATATTCCTTATGGGCGACGCCAAAACGCTGCTCTTCATCAATAATAAGCAGTCCTAAATTTTTGAAGGCGACATCTTTTTGCAACAGGCGGTGGGTGCCAATGCAGATGTCCACCCTACCGCTAGCCAATCCTTCAATTATGTCCTGCTGCTCCTTAGGCGACTTGAATCGACTTAACACCTCAATTCTTACCGGGAAAGCCTCCAGTCTCTCACTGAAAGTGGTAAAGTGCTGTTCTGCCAGTACCGTAGTCGGCACCAGTACTGCCACCTGCTTATTATCCATGACTGCTTTGAAGGCGGCACG
>JAUWBK010000139.1 GCA_030605045.1 Dehalococcoidia bacterium | reverse complement strand
CAGCGCTGAGTGAGCTTAATGAAGAAATCGCCCATTGCCTGCAGTGTGAGATAGCTAAATACCGAACTAAGACGGTCCCCGGCGAAGGACCGGAGGATGCGGAGATAATGTTCGTTGGCGAGGCACCAGGTTGGCATGAAGACCAGCAGGGGCGCCCTTTTGTTGGACCGGCGGGACTATATCTAGAGCAGCTATTAGCCTCTATCGGTTTAAAACGTGAGCAGGTTTATATTGCTAATGTCATTAAGTGCCGACCGACGGGAAACCGTGACCCCTTACCTACGGAAATACGTAATTGCCAGGAATGGCTAGAACGCCAGATTGAGATAATCCACCCCAAGATGATTGTCACCTTGGGGCGTTACTCAATGGCCAAGTTTTTCCCGGGTAAGAGCATCAGTAAGATTCATGGTACGGCGCAAAAGCGGGATAATATTATCTACTACGCTATGTACCATCCAGCGGCAGCCCTCCATCAGCAAAGTCTTCGCCAGGCTATCGAGACGGATATGCTTAAGATTCTGGCTATCCTTGCCGAGGCCAGAACCGTACCCGAAGCCAAACCCGAACCTCAGCAGTTAACTATGTTTAAGGATTAGATATATGAGCAAGTCAAGATTAAAAATGATCCCCATCGGTGGGCTAAGTGAAATCGGCAAGAACATGATGGTGCTGGAATATGAGGATGACATCATTGTCATTGATGCCGGACTTATGTTCCCCGGTGAGGAAATGCTGGGCATAGACTTAGTCATTCCTGATATCAGCTATCTGGTGGAGAATCGGGAAAAACTAAGGGGCATCGTTATCACCCACGGCCACGAAGACCATATTGGTGCCTTGCCCTTTCTGCTGCCTCAGCTTAATGTGCCTATCTATGCCACCAAGCTTACTCAGGGACTTGTTCGGGTCAAGCTTAAGGAAAGAAAGGCACTTAGTGCGGCCAAGCTTAAAGTAGTCTCACCTGGGGAACAGGTTACCCTGGGAAAATTTAAGGTCGAGTTCTTCCTGGTTTGTCATAGCATACCTGACGCGGTCGGTCTGATCATACATACGCCAGTTGGCATCGTCGTTCATAGTGGTGATTTCAAACTTGACTACACGCCAGTTAGTGGTAAACCAACTGACCTTTCCCGTTTGGCTCAGTTGGGGGCGCAGGGGGTTTTGCTCCTTCTTTCCGACTCCACTTATGCCGAACTTCCCGGCTACACTCCGTCGGAAAGGGTGGTTGGTGAAGCTCTGGAGCATATTATGGCTGACGCGCCAGGAAGGGTGATTGTGACTACCTTTTCCTCGTTAGTCTCTCGCGTTCAGCAGGTTATTGATGCCGCTGCTAAATATGGACGTCGCGTCTTTATTGTTGGCCGTAGCATGAGCGATACGGCGCGTATGGCATTAGAGCTAGGTTATCTTAACGCTCCTGATGGTATCCTGGGTCGGCTTGATGAAGCCCGTGGTCTGCCACGTGATAAAATTGTTTTTATCACTACCGGTAGTCAGGGAGAGCCTACCTCAGCCCTGGTCCGCATGGCTAATCGAGACCACCCTCAGGTTCACATTCACCATGGAGATACTATCGTTATGTCGGCAACTCCGGTTCCGGGCAATGAAGCCGTAATTAATCGAACCGTGGACAGTCTTTTTAAGCAAGGGGCTCAGGTGTTATACGATAAAGTGGCGAAAGTTCATGTTCATGGGCATGGTAGCCAGGAGGAGTTGAAACTGCTGTTAAATCTGGTCAAGCCAAAATTTTTTGTGCCGATTCATGGTGAGTATCGTCACTTGAGTCTTCATGCCAAATTAGCCCAATCAGTGGACATCCCGAAAGACAATACCTTCGTTCTGGAGGACGGTGATATCCTTGAGCTTAGCTCACAATCGGCCAAAATAACCGGCAAGGTTAGTTCCGGTAATGTCTATGTCGATGGTTTGAGTGTCGGTGACATTGGTGGCGTTGTTCTGCGCAATCGCAGAATGCTAGCCAAGGATGGTATCGTAGTAGCGATTATCGCCATTAATCGGCAGACAGGCAGACTGGTGGGGCGCCCTGACATTGTCACCAGAGGTTTTGTTGATACCAGAAAGTTCAGAAGTATGCTCGATGAAAGTCGCGACTTATTAATGCGGACTCTTGACCATACTGGTGTCCGTACTGCCGAGTGGAGCTTTATCAATAATAAGGTTAGGGATACCCTGGATAAATTTTACTATGAGCGGACCAAACTCCGTCCGATGATTCTTCCCTTTATGGTCAAAGTATAGTGGCCAGGTATTGGCAACAGGGGTAATATGCCGAGGCGAAAAGGCGATATAAATCTCGATGCTGAATTTAAAAAAAGACCCCACCGCAGGAGGTCATTTTGGGGTGGGCTTTTCCACTTTTTGTGGGCGGTGCGCTATCTTATCCTGCTGGCGGTAATCACGGCGCTTGTCGTCTGGAAGTGGTCCAATTTGGTCGATTTATTTGGCTGGGGGCTATTATTCATTGCCACTGCCATCGTCACCCTGATTGTTCAGGTAAAGCGGCGACGGCTGTCCTCATTTATCTTACGGGGTAATCGCTGGCTGGG
>JAUWBK010000095.1 GCA_030605045.1 Dehalococcoidia bacterium | reverse complement strand
TCCGTAACGCTCTGACTTCCTTGCCTGGCGGCACGAGGGACATCGCTTGGGCTCATTAGTATAGCCCCTGGATTGGAAAAGCTCTTGCTCTTCAGCGCTGAAAGTGAAATCATTTCCACAATCGGAACACTGGATCGACTTGTCCTGAAAACTCATTGGATGACCTCCTCTCTTTTAAATTTTAGCTAGAGTTTGGGTCACCCAGTGCTTTCAGTAATCTGAGGTAATTTAAAACGCTTGAAATAACCTAAACCGACACTAATTGATTACATTATACACTAAAAGGACATTCTTCACAAGCAATCAATTTAGCTTTTGAAAAGTAAGGTGAAAATTGCCGGTTAGCACACGAATCGAAAGACCTAGGCAAATAGAAAGTGGAGATAGGGGGATTCGAACCCCCGACCTCTGCGATGCGAACGCAGCGCTCTCCCTATTGAGCTATATCCCCACCGACACTGAAATTATAGCACATTCTAATACTAACTATTAACCTTACGGCTAATGCTCAATATGCTTAACCTGATAGCGTAACTTGCCGGCAGGTACGGCTACCTCGACTATCTCTCCTTCACCTCGACCAATAAGTGCCTTACCCAGAGGTGAAACGCTGGAAATTTTGCCCTGAGTTGGGTCTACTTCCCTAGGGTCAACGAGCATATAGTGCAGCTCTTCCCCGGAAGCCAGGTCACCCAGGACAATGCGATCACCAATAGTTACCTTGAGACCAGACTTTTGTTCTCCATTAACAGTAGTTGCCGCCTTCAAGGTCTCTTCCAACTCTCTAATTCGTCCCTCCAAGTGCCCGCGTTGCTCCCTGGCGGCAGCTAGAGGGGCATTCTCACGGAAGTCCTTATCGGCAGCAGCGCGACGCATCTCCTCAATGAGTTGTGGGCGCTTGCGCTTCAGGTCAGCCAGCTCAGCCTCCAGTTTCGCATATCCCTGCTGAGTTAAAGTAACCGTCTCTGGGAGACCCCGCCTGACTGAAGATTGTGCGCCAACTTTCCCCTTCTTGGCCTTAAGGTGGATGGCTAGATTTGTCTTACTCCACCCCACCTTCTTGGCATAAGTCAGAAAGGCACGTATTAGCTCAAGCTTTCTGGCATAGTCAGTATCCGATAGTGATAACCGCTCAGCGTAGTTGGCTACTTCAGGAGCACTTAACCCGACCAAAGGTCGCTCCCAACCGTACCAGCGGACAAATTTATATACTTCGGTCTGACTTATTCCCCTTTCCTCAGGTGATAGCTTGGTCAAGAAAAGGCTGGCTGCTTCACCCAGGCTCGGATTCTGACTGCCACCATTTACCATAGTACTCCCCAAATATTAATTATATATCTTTGCCAGCTTTGGAAGGAAGTCTAATCACGCCTATAGTCTTGGAAACCACCGTGCGTCCAAGTAACCTCAATATTGCCTGGCTGTGCCAGTCAAAAGACAAGCTCTTGGCTTTAAGTAAGGCCTCGTCAATGCCGTTGGTTTTTATGATGTCAAATATCCGGTCAATCTGGCGGTCGCTCAGACGCTCAAAAAGTTTCCTTGCCCAGTAGCCTATCTTTAGCTCCCGTCCCAGTTTCCGCCGCCACTCTCGCTCATACTTAGCCAGACTCTTCGCCGATAGGTCATCATGTTGCAGCGCCTGATGCAAAGTGTTAGCGGCGATGTCAGCACAGAGCAAGCCGTAATAGATGCCGCCACCACTGGTTGGCTTTACCTGCCCGGCGGCATCCCCGACCACTATCAGTCGCTCACTAAAAGTTCTGCCTAGCGGTTTCAAGGGAATCCCTCCGCAGCTCAGCTTAACATCAGCGGAAACTATTTTCCCTTGAGCTAGCAGGGATGCGAGCAACTCCCTTAAATAAAGCTCAGGGCTATGGCGTGACAGCAACCCTACCCGAGCCGTTTGTGGTGAGGTCGGCACCAGCCAGCCGAAAAAACCTGGCGCTATCTTCCGTCCAAAATAAACCTCTATCTCGTCTACCTCTGCCGTTGCCACCTCAGCTTGGGCGCCAATGACAAAATCACCAAAATTACCCAACCCCAACTTCTCTGTCAGCCTTGAGCCAAAGCCGGTAGCAATAACTACCGCTTTTGCCTCAAGATTTAACCCCGTTTTCTGGTAAGATACCTCAACCTTGACCTTATCCTCTTCAACCTCTATATTTTTGACCGGACTATTTAAGACATATTCCACCCCCTCACCCTGCGCACGATTAGCCATCGTTATGTCAAAGGCCACCCGGTCTAAAATACAGGCCTGGGTTTCCTCCCGCCACAATCGAAGTAAGTTCCCTGAAGGCGAAAATAGCTTGGCGCTGTTTACCTGTCTTAAAATGACACTGCTTTCAATAGCAAAAGAGCTGACACATTCCTGACCAATGACGCCGGTGCAGCAAACCAGTCCCCCTACCCTCTGCTTCCGTTCCAGCACCATCACCTTATGCCCCGCACCAGCCAGCTGATAAGCCACATAACTCCCCACTGGTCCACCACCGATAACTACTACATCATACAATTTTACTCCTCCGCCAAGCCCTAAACGCTTTTACGATTATTTAACCCTTTATCAGTTTCCTGAGATAGTAGATCAATATCGGTATAATGGTAACCACAACAATAATCAGGAGAGAGTTAAGGCCGGTAATGCTAACCCCGAGCAGTAAATTCAGGGCAAGAATACTCAGTGTTACTATGGCAATGGACAAACCAAAGGAAAGGGCAATTCTTTCGATGAGCTTTATCTGCTTGAAAAAGACGAGTGTCCAGGCAAAGCCGGGTAGAAAGAAGACAAGGATGAATCCTAGAAGTGCCCTAATGACCGGCAAGCGCTCAAAGAAAGGGAGAACAAACTCAAATATCTGTCTAATTGGGAATAACCAATCCACGCCTTATACCCCCTTAATATTCAACTCAACTTAACGCTCATCATACCCAATCTGAAAGGCAACTTCAAGTGCTTTAGAGACTTAACAATGGGTCACGGTTGTTACCTTATTGCTCGCAAAGGTAAATTATGATAGTATATTTGACAGAATCAAAGGCAAATCGGGGTGTAGCGCAGTCTGGTAGCGCACCTGAATGGGGTTCAGGTGGTCGCCGGTTCGAATCCGGCCACCCCGATTTTTGAAGCTAATCCGTTCTCAAAAGGGCATCCCCCTTCCCGAGAAAACCGCAAACAATCTGCGGAGCGTCGGCGAGAGGTTCAACATCAAGCTACCGGCCGGACTATAAGCCAGAATCTACATTACCCTCACCGTTCCTGTCAAGAGGCTTGACAAGATTAATAATATAAACACATAATCACCCAAGACTGCATTCCACAGCAAAAAACGAAAAACTTATAAGGAGGTTTAGATGGCGCTTAACGTAACCTACCACTTCAAAAAGCGATTGCAGGCAGGTGAGATTGTATTCGGGCAGACCATCGGACCAGGAAACGACCCAGAAAAAACGGTAAAAGCGTTGAAGGATTTCGGGTTTGATTTAATCATGATGGAAACCGAACATAGCCTGGTGAATAGAGAAACCATCTTTGAGTACATTCGTGTCTCCAGAAAGCTAGAAATGCCCATTTTGATGAGACCGGAAGATAAAGGTGTCCACTTCACGTGCTATATGAACGCCGGGATTAACGGATTGATGATACCCGGAGTCAACACCGTGGAAGAAACCATATACACTATAGACCAGTGCTACTTCTCACCCATCGGGCATAGAGGGTCGGGAATTGGTATGAGCCCCTATTTACTCGACTTTCAGAATCAGGCGGAGATGCTACTCTCGGAAATAACCGAATATGTGAACAACAACGTGGTACTCTTTCCAATGACGGAAAGCCTGCAGTGTATCAGCAACCTGCACCGTATTCTGAGCCTTGAAGGAGTCACCGGAACAATCGTGGGAACCAATGATTTGGTGCTTGATATATACGAAACTCCACCGAAAATGTTGCGCTCAGAAACAGTAGCCACGGACATTGTAGAAGAAAAACTAAGGGAGATTGCCCGAATATGCAAGGAAACCGGCAAGGTAGCGGGTATTGGTGGGTTTGCCCCTAAAGGTTTGGCTAAGTGGGCGAAGGAAGGCTATCAGCTATTCATGCTGGGCTATGTCCTTGATGGCAATGTGGACAATCTGCGACCCCGCATTGAGGAGATAAAATCTCTTATCGGCTAAAGGACAGAAAGAAGGAGGCAAGAGCTGCTTAGTAACTGAAATAAGCCCTTGTCACCCTCATAATAATCTATACCAAGTGAAAAACTAAATACGGAGGATGCGCTTGGCATTCTCCGAGAAGACCATCCGTTTTTCCTCATCACTCAAAGGAAGCCGCAACAACTGCTCCAACTGTGGCTGAAACGGAATCGCCGGAAAATCAGTTCCGAACAATATCCGCTCCACACCAATCTTGTGAAAGATACGTACCGCATCTTCCTCCGCCAAACCCCGGTGGGGATTATAAGGAATCCGATCCGGAGTCGTAAAGCCCTGTGAAGTATCAAAGTAAACGTTGGGATACTTCTGGGCCAGTTCTACTCGCTCATCCCACCAGGCAGAACCGAGATGAGCCAGAATGACCGTCAAGCGTGGGAAAGCCTCAAGTACCCGAGCCCAGTTCTTCGGCTCGGCGTAATCTAACTGTGCCTCTGAGGCTGAGGCCTTTACCGGGGAAGGGAATTCAACCAAGACATGTGGCGCCGGCCATAGACCGGAATCAGCCAAGATAGACAAGCCCAGTTCCTGACATTTCTCATACATCGGCCACATCTCTTCATCGTCCGGGAAAAAGGAAAACATACCCGGATGGAATTTTATCCCTTTTGCCCCTTGACTGGCTCTCAGTGCCACCTCTTCAACCATGGCTTTGGCATCACCTAACTCTTTAGAGATGGAACTAAAAGGAAATAATCTGGGAAAGCGTCGGCCCACCTCGCAACCCCACTCGTTGAATTCACGCATTATGGGTGCCACCTGCTCAC
>JAUWBK010000054.1 GCA_030605045.1 Dehalococcoidia bacterium | reverse complement strand
CATAAGCACGGTCTGGTACTCAGGAGGCAGAGACAACCACTTTTCCGAGTTGACGCAGTTCCAAGCACCACCGGGCTCGAGACGGACGGCGTAATAAGATTTGCCGATTTCCCACATTGAATTGGAAGCCATGGCTTGAGGTCCGGTATTGAGAGCATCTACCACACCGCGCTGCATGGCGGTATAAACTTCAGCGATAGGCATGTAAACGGGTTCTCCGCCCAAAGCTCGAATTAGGTCTCCGTCCAGGTCGCGCCATACCCTTACCTTGAGGCCGCTGAGGTCAGCCAGATTCGGGATAGGTTCCCGGCTCAGTATATCCTGAGGAAGCCAGGCGAAGAACTGTGTCGGTGGAATAACCAGGTAACCGGAAAACCCTCCATGGCATCGGCGAGCATGGGTCTAATCGCCTCTTCTACCTTGAAGGTACTGTACTGATCAGTGGTCAGATAAGGTAAGTTGAAGACACCGACGAACGAATAGATACCGCCTAGTACCGAGGTGTACAACCAGGCCGTATCCACTGTACCTCCGGCAAGAGCCTGTGGGAACTCGTCACGGTCAATGCCCAGTTCTTTGGCAAGGACGATGCGAACATTGAACTTACCGTCGGTCCGTGCGGCAATTAGCCGGGCCATCTCCACAAATTCGATGACAAAAGGACCCTTCAAGCTAGTCTCCGAAGTCTGCATAACCCAGTTTACCTGTGGTGGTCCCGTAGGAACCGGCGCCGGCGCAGGGGCTGGTGCTGGCGCAGGGGCAGGTGCAGCACAGCTAGCCATTAAGGGTATTATTAACGCTACCAAACAAGCACTAGCCACTAACTTAAACAACCTGTTTCTTTTCACTTATTCCCTCCTTTTGTTATTTATAGCTTTTCTTGGTCACTTTCTTTTGAAAGCGCATCACCTCCTTTCTGCTTAGATTCAAGTTTCAGTAAATTTAGGTACCTCTAAGCGCATTCTCAATGATAGCATGTAGCAGATTGATAAGTCCTTGTTGACCTTTCAGACCAATACCATCTACGCTCATGATGGGTTGACCGGCGATGCCATCAACGGCACCAGCCATAATACAGGCCTCCAGCATCCGTCGCTCGGTGTCTTCATCCTGAAGAATTTCCGGTTTTTTGAGCAAGCACCCCACCATAGCTGTGATGGCGTAAGCGCCCCAGTTGGAGATAGAAGCCGGGAACACGATGTCTGTTTTGACCGCGCATGCATTTCCTGCTCCACAAGGGCACCGACAAACATCTGCGTATGGTGTAATTCTTCTCACATCCTCTTCTATTGTACCGCCTCCCAGTTCGTTTCCTCGGTCAATAACACCTATGGTTAGTATCCCCCTCGCAGTCGCTTCATAAAATAGATACTCCAGGCCTGGCAGTTTATCATTTGCTTCGACGTCATAACCAACACCAGAGTGCTTGACGCCTTTTTTATTAGGTCCTACCGTCTCCACAGTTATTATTGCCTTTGGAGTACAATTGTCTATTATATCAGCTGTAATCTTCTTACTCTCATCCTTATCAGCACAGGGAAAGGTTATCTCCCCCGCGACGGCAGTTTTTACTTCTTTAGCTTCACTATATTCCAAAACATTCAAACCTGCTGCTTTAGTCGTGCAGCGGGCAACTTCTATGTCCTTGGGTCCGGTCACCAGCACTGGTAGTGCCTTTAAGCCGAATCTAACCGCTCTTGCCAGACTAGCCACGCCAAGAGGACCATCAGTCTCTCCATAGGGCATATTGGGATGGTAGGCAAACTGGTCTATCAGCAACACTCTGTCACCCTCCTTGATCTGCTCTACCATCTTCTGGGCGACTACCAAGCTTACCGGCTTTCCATCAAGTTTTTTAGAAGCACCTTCGTATAGTGCGGGAACAATCCACCTGTCAAGGCGGCCACCCCATCCGGCACCTACAGTTACCAGTCTATCTACATTTTTGGCGGCTTCTTCCATTCTGACTAATATCCTCCCTTTATTTAGTTACCTAATTCCAGCTAGTAAGTATCGTTTAACTACCTCGTCCTCTTCCGGTTATTGAGAATTCTCTTTCTATTACGCCATTTCTTACTCCGTATGCTTTATCATGAATGTTGAGGATAAGGGAAGCACTGTTTGGCGAAATTTCCAACCGTTCACCAAGGGTGAGTTTTTTGGCGTCCTCTTTGTAGTAGACCCAGCCGCTTTCGGCACCGACCCTTCCCAGCCATAAGTCATCGCGTCCCTGAATTGGGCCAAAACTAGGCATTCCGTTCCAGAAGAAGCCGGGGGTATCCCGGCGCCCGATTATAGATTCACCGCCTAAAGCCTTAAAGCCAGCATCAATAACCACGTAAGTTGGGTGTGAGGTACTCACTACCGTGGTCAGTAAGGTAAGGGCGCATCGGTCTCGAGTACAACCAAGTGAGTAGCTGTAGGCAATATCACCAATGGCACGCTGTCCCGGATGAATTTCCGTTATTTCTTTCAGTACTCCTTCCTTTACCCAGCGGCAGATGGCAAAGATTGTCGGAGAAGCACCTGTGGAGACATCTTCTATGTTGAGGCCTTCTCCGCGGAGAAGGCGTGCCATTTCACACATTATTGACCCGACCTCAAGGGCTACCTTGGCAACGCCTTCGTCGGTTGGCACCGTTTGAGCCGATGACTCATGTGCGTAAATACCCACAAGCTCAATACCCGGCAACTTGCTGAGCTGCTTGGCCAAATTCAGTACCGGTGCACCCGGTAGCACACCATACCGCTTTATACCGGTATCAATCTTTATGTGCACGGGTATTTTCTTACCCACTACTTGGCCAATTTTGGAAAGTTCTTCAGCCTGTTCCGCCATATCCACCACGATGGCTAGTTTGAGACCCGGTCTGGTAACGAGCTTCTTGACCTTTTCAAATTTGCGCTCACCGTAGAAAGGATGAGCGACGATGATATCGTTAATCCCTGCTTCGGCCATAACGTCTGCCTGGTCGATTAAGCCAACTTCAACGCCACAAGCCCCGGCTTCCATTTGCATTTTAGCTATTTCTGGGCACTGGTGAACCTTGACATGGGGCCTCAGCTTAACGCTAGCCTCAGCGGCAGCCTGCGCTATTTCCTTTATATTTGCCTCCAGTTTATCCATATCGATTAAAACAGCCGGGGTGTCTAAAGATGGATAAGGAACATTATCTTTCATCACGGTATTCTCCCTTGACAACTAGTTATTCTTTGGCCCACCAAAAAATTCACTAATGGCCAATGTACTTTCTCCCAAGCCGACTGCCTTATAATACTTTTTCTTGTTAAAAAAACCAAAGGCACCAGGCTTTATTAATCAACCTAGTGCCCCTGTCCTTTGACCTTTGGCTCCCTATCGGGTTCCTCCTGCTATGGCAACTACGCCCCTATTATACTATGGACGAGACGTTTGTCAAGTTTTAAATAGGAAAGATGTAATATCATTCTTTTTGAAGTTCAGCGAGTATGCTTTCGTAATAATCCAATGATTCAGGATTTATTAAAGCATCTCTGTTTGAGACCGGCCGGTCATGGATTAGGTTGGTGACGGCAATTTCCACTTTCTTCATGTTGAGGGTATAAGGGATGTCCGGCACTTGAATAATTTTAGCCGGAACATGTCGTGGGGAAGCCTTTTCCCGAAGGGTTTTTCTAATTTTATCCTTTAATTCGTCAGTCAAACCGTACCCTTCGGCGAGTCTAACAAAGAGGATAATTCGCTGGTCGCCCTTCCACTCTTGCCCTATAGCGAGGCTATCCGCAACCTCCTCCAATTTTTCTACCTGGTTATATATTTCTGCCGTGCCGATACGAACTCCGGCTGGTTTTAAGACAGCATCAGAGCGGCCAAAGAAGGTTATTCCCTTAGTGTCACTATGAATCATGATGTAATCCCCGTGACACCATACCTTTGGGTAAACGGTAAAGTAAGCCTCTTGATACTTTTCTCTATTCGGATCGTTCCAGAAATACAGGGGCATGGAAGGAGAAGGAGCTTCACAAACGAGTTCTCCCATTTGGTCGAGCACTGAGTTACCTCTTTCATCATAACACTTTACCTTCATGGCTAAAGCTGGCCTCTGCAGTTCACCGGCATATACCGGTAGAGTGGGGCTCCCAATAGCGAAACAGCCATTAATGTCAGTGCCACCAGAAATAGAATTGAAGTGTAGCTCTTCCTTAATCGCTTTATATACATATTCAAATCCATCTGCGGAAAGAACTGAACCAGTTTGGGATATTTCCCGAAGAGATGACAAATCATAGTCATTCCCAGGCTCAAGTTCCTGGCTTTTGATATAGTTAATGTAGCTCGCGCTGGTACCAAAAATGGTTATCTTTTCATCCTGTATTAGCTTCCACATGACACCTGGGTCAGGATAATTAGGGTTACCATCGTACAATACTAAAGTAGACCCTACCGCTAAGGAACTTAGCAGCCAATTCCACATCATCCAACTGCATGTCGTGATATAGAAGATTATATCTTCTCGCTTTAAGTCGGTATGCAGCACCAGCTCCTTCAGATGGTTAATCAGGACTCCGCCAGCTCCCTGAACCATACACTTTGGCTTGCCGGTTGTTCCTGAGGAAAACATAATAAATACGGGGTGGTCAAAAGGCAATTGTTCAAATTGAATTTCAGGATGTGCTTCACTAGCTATGAATTGATTATAGTACACGGAGTTGGGAATATGGCTGATATCAGGTTCTCCCCCCAGATAACGAACCACGATAACCTTTTCCAGAGAGGGAATTTCTCCAGCAACTTCACCAGCGTTAGCCAAAGAACTAAAGGCTTTTCCTTTATAAAAATAGCCATCAACGGTGAAGAGGACCTTTGGTTCAATCTGGCCAAGACGATCCAGAGTCGCCTGTGCGCCAAGGTCAGTGGCACAAGAAGACCATACGGCGCCAATACTGGTAGCGGCGAGCATAGCAATAGCGGTTTCTATTAGATTGGGCATGTAAGCCGCCACCCGGTCTCCAGGCTTGATGCCCATCTGGCGCAGAGATTTAGCCAGACGAGCCACCGAATCATAAAGTTCGGCATAGGTCATTCGGGCAGATTTCTGAGTCTCTCCTTTGAAAATAAAAGCGATATGGTCATCTCGGTACCGCAGCAGGTTCTCGGCAAAATTTAACTTGGCGCCGCCAAACCATTTCGCACCGGGGAACTTGCTTAAGTCATCAACTACTTCGTCATATTTGTGGGAGGCTTTGATTTGGGCAAATTCCCACATAGTCACCCAAAAATCAGGTATGTTCTCAATGGACCAGTCATACAGCTCATCATATGAATCAATCATAAGTGCATTTTTTTCATTAACAAAGTTAATAAACCGGGTTGTGTTAGCTTGCTTCGTTTGTTCTTCAGTGGGTTGCCAAAGCAACTTCGCCATAGTGTCTTCACCTCTGTAGGCTCTTTGCTCTCATCTATACCCTCTCCATCCCAAAGCAAATAGTCCCCACAATGCTATTCAAAATAGCATTTTCAAAGACATATTTCAATTCCCAATTAACTCAAACAAATATTGCAATTATACTGCTTTTAACGTTTGCCTCCCGCTATGTATACACTTGACATACTTAGGTTGTACCGAGTAATAATATCTCTAATACATACTGAGCTTAAGATTGAAAAGGATTTTCCCATGATTAATCGGTCACTAAGATATCCAATAGGGAGGTAAAAAGAGATGGAAACGGGACTTCAAGGTAAAATTGGTTTAGTAACTGGGTCAGGGAGAGGTATTGGGAAAGCAATTGCTTTGGGTTTAGCCAAAGAGGGAGTAGACTTAGCGATAAACTGCCAGGTGAATCGGGCAAGTGCTGAAGAGACTGCCGAAGAGATAAGAGCTTTAGGACAGCGAGCAATGGTGGTAGTTGCTGACGTTACCAGTGAGACAGAGGTTAATAAAATGGTGGAGCAAATTGTTAAGGAGTGGGGGACGATTGATATTCTGGTGAACAATGCCGGGGTTTCATTTGTCGCGCTGGTCGAAGATACGGAAAAGTCGGAATGGGATCGTATTTTAGATATTATGGCGGGTGGTACTTTTCTTTGCTCGAAGGCAGTAACACCAATAATGCAAAGACAGAGAAGCGGAAAGATCATCAGCATTTCATCTGTAGCTGGAGAGAGGACGACTCAGAATGCATCGGCAAACTACGTTGCCGCTAAAGCGGCAATTCTTGGTTTTACGCGACAACTTGCCTATGAACTAGGACCATTCAACATCAATGTGAATGCCGTCTCCCCGTGGACGGTAGTAACACCCTTATCCCTGGCACAAGTAGGTCGTGAGCAATTAGAGAAAATCAGACAAGGAATACCGCTGGGGGATTACCCTAAGCCAGAAGATGTTGCTGATGCCGTTGTCTTTCTGGCCTCAGATAGAGCGAGAATGATAACTGGCTGCAGCATTCGGATAGATGGGGGTATGTGCTTGCCGGTGGGTACTCGAACATGGGACGAATATGTTCGGTCACACAAGGAGGCGGTAAAAAAGAAGACTAAGTAGCGAAGTTATACACTATTGGAGGTAATTTTATGGCCAAGCAAAATATTTCGTATCCATCTTTAGACACACCGGCGGTTCTCGTGGATTTAGATAAGCTCGAGGCAAACATAAATGAAACGCAGCGTTTAGCCGCCATTGCGGAAGTTAAAGTAAGACCGCATGGTAAATGCCATGAGTGTGCCGAAATAACCAAGATGCAAATTAAAGCAGGGGCAATTGGTGTCTCCTCAGCCAAATTGGAGGAGGAAGAGCGTATGGCAGAAGAAGGAATTGAAGATATAATGGTTCTTCACCCCTTTTATGGTGACCATAAGCTGGAAAAACTGAAGAGGCTGATTAGTCGACCAAAGCTGAAGTTGAGCTGTGTCGTCGATATGGTCGAGCATGCCGAGGGTGTTTCTCGAGTTGGTCAAGCGATTGGCAGAAAGATTCCGGTACTTTTGAAAATTGATACCGGTGTCAAGCGCTTCGGTGTTCTTCCCGGTGAACCCGCCTTGAAGAGAGCTAAGGAAATCTACCAAATGCCGGGGATTGAGCTTGTGGGCATTATCGCCCATGAGTCAACCCACGGGGAAAGAACCGCCGAAGGGGTCGACAGGGTAAGCCGCGAAGTTCCCGCCCTAATGGCAGCCACGGCAAGGTTGCTACGGAATAATGGCATTGAGATAAAAGATGTGGCCCTGGGTTCCACCCCTTCACTACGCAATGTGCCGATACTAAAGGATTTTCCCGAGATAACAGAGATTCATCCGGGAATGTATATTTTCGGCGATATGATGTATGTCAGTAATTTCGCCATGACCGAAGACCAATGTTCGCTCAGTGTTTTGGTTACGGTAATCGGCACCTATACTACCCCACCTCCTCGAGCCGTAATTGATGCTGGTGGTAAGACATTTACGCCTGAAGTCCTCATTCATCTTCGTGGCGAACCCGGCTATTTTTGGGAAGGAAGACCCAGATTTGGCCATGTTAAAGGGCGTCCAGACCTGTGGTTCGGACGGCTCCCTGCCGAGAATGGTGTTCTCTATTTTACTGATC
>JAUWBK010000105.1 GCA_030605045.1 Dehalococcoidia bacterium | reverse complement strand
GTATAGATAATTGTTTTGCTGTCATTGTCTGGGGTAGGGAAGTAACTGAAGGCAAACCGAGTCCGCAGGGTTTCTTGCTGGCGGCCCAAAGATTGGGGGTTGAACCGAAGAACTGTGTCGTGATTGAAGATTCCGTAGCTGGAGTTACCGCGGCTAAAAGAGCCGGGATGAGGTGTGTGGCGGTTACCAATACTCATCCCAGAAAGGGCCTGATGGAGGCTGAGCTCGTTGTTGACTCACTAGAGACGGTAAGTGTGGCCGATTTAGCCGGACTCTTCAATTCCTCACAGGAAAGTGGATAGTCGTCATAAAGGAGCTTATCATGGAGAGGTCTTTAGTCCTCATCAAACCTGATGTCATGCACACCGGATTAGGTGGCGCGATTATTAATCGCTTGGAGAAACTGGGGCTCAAGGTGGTGGCACTTAAGATGCTCCGTATGGATAGGGCCTTGGCTGAGCGGCACTACGCTATCCACAAGGATAAACCTTTCTTCGAAAGCTTAGTCAATTATATTAGCTCGGCGCCGCTAATTGCCATTGTCTTTGAGGGTGAAGGGGCGGTGGAGAAAATCAGGAAGGCAATGGGGGCAACTGACCCCGCCAAGGCTGAGCCAGAAACTATCCGGGCTGACTTTGGCTTGACTATTGAACGCAATGCCGTTCATGGCTCGGACTCAGTGGAGACTGCCGAAAAGGAAATCAAACTTTTCTTTGCTGAGGACGAAATCTTTTCCGAGGAGAAGAGGTAACTAGGTTATTGAATCCTGAGCACCAAGTTCGCCCGGCTCCATAGCTTCTCCAGCTGGTAGAATTCCCGTTCGTCGGTGGCAAAGATATGCACAATAACATCACCATAATCAATCAGGAGCCATCCTGAATCTGCCGTGCCCTCATGGTGAATGGGCAAGACCCCTTCCTTCTTTAAGATATGCGCAACTTCTTCATAAATCGCCCGAATCTGTCTTTCCGTTTCACTGGTGCAGATAACAAAGTAATCGGCGAAGCTACACACCTTTCGGGTATCCAGCAAAACAATATCACCAGCCTGCTTATCGCCGGCAGCGTCTACGGCTTTACGGGCCACTTCGATTGCTTCCAGAATTCAAGCCTCCAAAAACCCGGTTAACTAAATTATATCATAGTTAAGGTAATTTTAAATTCAAAGTTAAGAAAAGGAGGAAGAGATATTAGAGAGGGGCGAAGCCCTCTCTAACCTGCCTCCCCCTTCCCCTTAACAAGGGAAAGGGGGATAAAGGGGGATGGGGTTACCAAATGCAAGCTTAAAGGAATGAGTTAATAAATAATCACCCTCTCGGCGTATTGACAAAGAATTTAGATTATGCTATGTTTAACCTAAATAAGAGCAATTATAGAGTTAGTGGTTAAAATGGCTGAGCAGAAATTTTATTCGTCTTATTACTATTATTATTTTGGCTGGTATTATTTTAGCTGGCGCATAGGCGCTGGGGAGGCTTTGGTATGAAGCTGTAGCGATAAAGAGAATAAAAATAGTAAATTAGAAGAAGAGCCCTCCCCAAAAGGGCTTTTTTATTTTCCAGTAACAGCAGAGAAGTCAATTCAAACCTGAGTATAGAGTATAAGGAGAGGGGAAATGATAATCATGAAGTCTGAAGCAACCAAGGAAGAAATCGCCAATGTGGTGAAAGAAATAAGGAAATTCGGTTTAGAGGCTGATGTTTCCCGAGGGGAGTACCGAACTGTAATCGGATTGATCGGGGATGAGAGGAAGGTAGATTTTGCGCATTTTGCCACCCTTCCCGGGGTGAAAGAAGCGGTGCCGGTGGAAACCCCCTATAAACTCATCAGTAAGGAATACAGCAAGCTCTTTGATGAGGAAGGGGAACGACGGCAGATATCGGTAGGAAACGTCAATATAGGTGGTGATGACCTGGTATTTATCGCCGGACCCTGCACCATCGAAAGTAAACCGCAGCTATTCAGGATTGCCGATGGGGTCAAGAAGGCCGGGGCGCATATTTTGCGGGGAGGTATTTTTAAACCAAGGAGTTCCGTCCATTCTTTCCAGGGATTAGGTGCCAATGGTCGAGAAGAGGCTGAGGAAGCGCTAAGCTGGCTGCATGAAGCCGGGCAGAAATTCGAAATGCCGGTGGTAACTGAAGTAAGAGGAGAGACACAGATTGACTTGGTGGCAGAATATGTTGATATAATGCAAATTGGTGCCCGCAATATGTATGACCAAGACCTGCTTACCAATGTGGCCAGGAAGAAAAAGCCGATACTATTGAAGAGACATTTTGGTGCTGGTATTGATGAGTTCTTATCTTTTGCCGAGTATATTGCTGCCGAGGGCAACAAAGATATAATCCTGTGTGAAAGAGGGATTTTGCCGGTGGGTAAAGGTAAGAACTACACCCGGTATACCTTTGACGTGACCGCTGTTCCGGTGATTCAGAAAGAAACTTACCTGCCCGTGCTTGCTGACCCCAGTCATGCCACCGGTCGTCGCGACCTTATTTTTAATATGAGTTGCGCCGCTATCGCCGCCGGAGCGAGTGGCCTGATGATTGAGACCCACTATAATCCCTCGGAAGCGCTGGTTGATGCGCAGCAGATGATAACCCCGGATGAACTTAAAGAGGTTATCGATGCCTGCCAGGGAATCCACAAGGTGATTATCCACTAGCCAAGAAACGTAGGAAGACGGCAAATGAGAAAAGTTAAAGTAGCTCTTGGTGGTAAAAGTTACCAGGTCTATATCGGCTCTGGCCTACTGGCGCAGACCGGACGCTGGCTAAGTGAAAAGGGGTTTTCCGGTAAGCTGGTTATTATTACCGACCCCACCGTGAATAAATTATATGGTGACGTCCTCAATCAGGGCCTGACTAAAGATGGCTTCAGTGTCAATACGCTGCTAGTTCCTGAAGGGGAGGAGCAAAAATCACTGGAAACGGCCGGCAGGCTATACCATGAATTGACTAATTGTTATGCGGAAAGGACAACACCAATTTTAGCTTTGGGTGGTGGGGTTATTGGTGACTTGGCCGGGTTTGTGGCGGCAACCTACTTGCGGGGGGTGCCGCTGGTGCAAATACCAACCACCCTGCTGGCACAGGTAGATAGCAGTGTTGGCGGTAAGGTGGCCGTTGACCACGGGCAACTGAAAAATATGATTGGGACATTCTACCAACCAGGATTAATCATTGCAGACATAAATACGCTGAAAACTCTTCCTGCTGAGGAACTGGCTAACGGGCTAGCTGAAGTCATCAAAAGTGCCGCAATTCGGGGTGAAAAGTTCTTTACCTTTCTTGAGCAAAATCTGGACAAGATAAAATCGCTTGATGAGGGTGCGCTTGAGGAGATTGTTTTTCAGTCAGTCAAGATTAAAGCTGAAGTCGTGGAAAAAGATGAGATGGATTTAGGTTTACGAAATATTTTAAATTATGGGCATACCATCGGACACGCCCTTGAGTCGGTTTCCAATTTCAGTATCGGACACGGCAATACGGTTGCCATCGGTATGCTGGCGGCGGCCAGAATCTCTCATATGATGGGTATATTGGACGGAAATGAGGTAGTCAGGCTGAAAAAGGTTATTGAGCAAGCGGGACTGCCGACAGAAATGCCGAACCTTAAGTCAACAGAGATAATCAAGGCGATGAAACATGATAAAAAAATTCGGCGCGATAAAGTAAGATTCGTCTTACTTAAATCGATAGGTAATGTCTTTATTACTGATGAAGTAAGTCCATCTTTGGTGGAAAAGGTTTTGGTTGGCGATGAGAAAACCTAAAATTTGTGCCTCCATAGTCAGTAATGACCTGAAAGCAGTAAAGAGTGTCGAGCCACTGGTTGACTTGTTCGAAGTCCGTATTGACCTTATCGGCGATGGCTGGCAACAATTGGCGAAGAAGCTTAAGAAGCCCTGGATTGCCTGTAATAGAAGCGTTGACGACGGCGGTAGTTGGCAAGGGAGTGAAGCAAAAAGAAGAGAGGAGCTTCTTAGTGCTGTTGAGTTGGGAGCGGGTATGATTGATATCGAGCTTGTCACCGGAAACCTGAAGGAAATTGTACAACTGATTAAAAAGAGGGCACAATGTCTCTTATCATTCCATGACCTGGAAGGGACGCCCCCTCTGGACAGGATGAGGAAAATAGTCCAGAAGCAATTGGAAGCTGGTGCCGATATCTGTAAGGTAGTTACGACCGCCCAAAAATTTGAGGACAACCTGGCTGTTCTACAACTTATTGCCGCCTTCCCTGAAGCAAGGGTTGTTTCTTTTGCTATGGGACCTTTGGGTTTGGTGAGCCGGATTCAGTGTCCGCTAGTCGGTGGAGACTTTGTCTACGCTTCCATTGAGACGGGCAAGGAAGCTGGCTCCGGCCAGATAACCGTGGGTGATTTAAGGAAGATTTATGGAATGATGGGGAATGGAAAGTAACCTGATATCGGGAAAAACAAAGGTCTGTGGGATAATCGGCGACCCGATAGAACATACCATGTCGCCGGTGATGCACAACGCTGCCTTTAGGAA
>JAUWBK010000083.1 GCA_030605045.1 Dehalococcoidia bacterium | reverse complement strand
GTTGCCGAAAAGCTATATGCTGAGCTTGAGGCGGATGGCCTGGAGGTGCTTTTTGACGACCGTGAAGAGTCCCCCGGGGTAAAGTTTAATGATGCCGACCTTTTGGGGATACCGCTCCGGGTTACCATTAGCCCCCGCACTCTGGAGAATAACAGTGTCGAGATAAAATGGCGCTCGGAAAAAGAAGTCCAGATTATGCCGTTAGACGGAATAGTAGCCAAGCTCAAAGGATTGGTATCAGGTGCGCAGAGTAGCACCAAGCTGCTGAGATAGCTTATTCAGGATTTGTTGTTGGACTTTATTAACCTCTTCATCAGTCAGGGTATGGGTTGGTGACTGGTAGCTAATCCGGTAGGCAAGGGATTTCTTACCCGGTGGCACTTGCGCCCCGGAATAGACATCAAAGATGGCAACCTGATTTACCAGTGAAAAGCTTTTAATGATATCCATGACTTGCTGGTGGCTTACGCTGGTATCAACAATCAGGGCGATGTCTCTGACCGTAGCCGGAAAGCGGGGTATTGGCTGGAACATTTTGTGGTCAATGGTGAAAGGCAAAAGGTCAGTTACATTGATTTCAAAGAGGTAGACCGCTTCGATAATATCAAAAGCCTCGGCTACTTTGGGGTGTAACTCACCGATGACTCCCAGTCTATTATTGTTAACAACAATGGCTGCCTGTTTAACGGGGTGAAAACTTTCATCATCACTCGGTTTGAAGCTGGCGGCAACACCCGACTGATTAAGTAAACCTTCTACCACTCCCTTGGCGTCGAAGAAATCAAGTGAACCACTATCACCCTGCCATGATTTCTCCAATCTTGCCCCGCTGAGCAGGCCACACAATATCTCAGGCTCACCGGGTAAGTCCTTCGGCCGCGGCAGATATATCTTGCCCAGTTCAAAAAGCCTGATACCGCCCTCTTCGTGTCTCCGATTTGAGGTAAGGACAGCTAAAAGGTTAGCCCGCAGGGTAGTGCGTAGGTATTCCTGGTCGGCTGTCATCGGGTTAGCCACACGAAGGGGTATTGGTTCAAGAGGGTGGGCTTCAGGTGTCAGCTTATTTAACATTTCCAGACTGGTTAAGGAGTAGGTGATTACCTCCTGAAAGCCATAGCCGACAAGGATACCTCTTGTTTTCCGTTTAAGACTGAGGACAGGTTCTGGATTTTGTTGGGGTAGTGGTTCACTGAGCATAGTCATTGGAATCTTATCGTAGCCAATAATGCGAGCAACTTCCTCGATAAGGTCAACCGCCTGCTGGATATCACTTCGCCAGTATGGCGCGGTAACCCAAACCTCCGAAGTAGAACCGGCTGGCTGACAAGTAAAACCTAATGAAGTCAGGATATTTACTATCTGGTCAAGGTTAAACTCGACACCTAACAGTTGTTTTACTTTGTCGGCGGAGAGCAAGATGGGCTCAGGTTCTCGCTTACCGGGGTAAACATCGGCTACACCCCTGGCGGCTTGGCCACCGGCTAGTTGCATCATCAATTGCGTTGCTCGCTTTAATGCGGGTACGGTTAGCTCAGGGCGAATCCCCCTCTCAAACCGCATCGAGGCTTCACTCGGTAAAGCTAACTGGTGGCTGGTATAGTGAATACTGGCCGGATTGAAATTAGCTGCTTCCAGCAGTATCGCCGTCGTGTCATCGGTGACCTCGCTGTTTGCCCCGCCCATCACCCCAGCAAGCGCCACCGCCCGCTCCGCATCAGCAATAACCAGCATATCATGCGAAAGAGTTCGCTCTACCCCGTCCAGACTGACGATAATTTCACCATTGGTAGCGCGGCGGACAATAATCTTTTTGCCTTTGATTTTCTCGTAATCAAAAGCATGCAGGGGCTGTCCCAGTTCCAGCATGACATAGTTGGTTGCATCAACGATATTATTTATCGGGCGCATGCCGCAAGCCAGTAATCTTTGTTGCAGCCACGGGGGGGACTCAGCTATTTTGACCCCGGTGATTAAGCTGGCGCAGTATCGGGAGCACAGGTCAGGGTCGGCAATTTCAATTGCTATTTGCTGTTCTATTGGGGGAGGGAATTCCTCATAGCTAACCTCGGGAGGGTGCAGGCTTTGGGCAGTCAGGGCAGCCACCTCCTGGGCGATGCCAATGACGCAGAGACAGTCAGGGCGGTTAGGCGTTATGTCCAGGTCAAAAATAACATCACCGAGGTAATCAGCCAGTGGTGTGCCTACTAGTGCCTCCGGGGGCAGAACCAGAATCCCTTCATGGCTATCCGAGATACCAAGCTCTTTTTCCGAGCAGACCATACCACTGGATTCAACACCGCGAATCCTGGCTGATTTCAGCCGCATTAACTGGCCGGTGTGCCCATCTATCAGCTCCGTACCGACACGGGCAAAGGCTATCTTATCACCAATCTTGAGATTAGGCGCTCCGCAGACAACAGTTTGCTGCTCGGTGCCCAAATCTATCGTCGGCAAACGCAGGCGGTCGGCGTTGGGGTGGGGGTTAATCGCTACTATCTGGCCGACCACGATATTCTCCCATTTGCCGCCAATGACCTGTGTCCCCTTAGCCTCAATGCCCGCCATGGTCAGCTTTTCGGCTAATTCCACCGGGGGCAGGGTAACATCGACATATTCTCTAAGCCATTTTAACGGAACTTTCATTTCACCAACTCTAGAATTGCCTTAAAAATCGAAGGTCACTGCTGAAGAATAGCCTCACATCATCAATGCCATAGCGTAGCATGGGCAAGCGTTCTATACCGATGCCAAAAGCGAAACTCTGGTAAACCTCTGGGTCAATGCCGCCGCGCTCCAGCACCTGCGGATGCGTCATTCCGGCACCTAATATTTCAATCCAGCCACTATTACCGCAGAGACGGCAACCTTTGCCATTACAGACCAGGCACTCTATCGCCATCTCAACACCCGGCTCAACAAAGGGAAAGTAGTCGCAGCGAAAGCGCACTTTTCTCTCCTCACCAAAGAAACGACGGGCAAACTCGTAAAGCGTCCCCTTGAGGTCAGCCATAGTGATTCCTTTATCTACCGCTAAACCATCAATTTGATGGAACATCGGGACATGGGTAGCATCACTGGCCTCATAGCGGTAGACTTTGCCCGGCTCAATTACTCGTATTGGGGGCTCCATACCTTCAATTACTCGGGCGGTTACCGCGGTGGTGTGGGTGCGGAGGAGCATTGGTCGCTCACCACGGTTCGTCTCAACCCAGGATGTTGACATAGTATCGCGGGCCGGATGCTCTTTTGGAATATTCAGTGCCTCGAAATTATAGTAGTCCCACTCGACATCCGGTCCCTCTACAATCTGGAAGCCCATCGAGGTAAAGATGTCACCTATTTCATTAAGCGTCTGGGTAATCGGGTGCAAACGGCCAATCGGTAAAGGACGTCCCGGCAGGGAAATATCAATGACTTCTTTTTCCGTACCAGCGGCTAATTGCGCCTCACGGAGTGCCTGCTCTTTTTGCCCCAAGCTGTCCTCAAGGTTAGTCTTAACCTGATTCGCCCGAGCGCCAACCGTCTTCCTCTCGTTTAGAGATAATGTCGCCAGGCCGCGTAATATCGTGGTCAGCGAACTTTTCTTCCCCAGATAATGAACCCGCCAGGAGTCTAATTCCTTGATGTTATCAATGCTCTCTAGCTCTCGTAGTGCCTTTGACTTTAGTTCTTCAAGCTGCTGCAACATCTTCTTGCCTTGAGCTTTTTCTCCTGGAATAGGGAAATGAAAAGGATAGACAGTGTTTAGGGTCTATATTTCAAGCCTGGGCTTTTTCTTTGGCGGTGGTTACCAGATTGGCAAAGGCTTCCGGTTCCCTGACCGCCATATCGGCGAGCATTTTACGGTTGATTTCAATTCCGGACTTTTTCAAGCTATTCATCAATTGACCGTATTTAAGGCCCTGGGCCCGGCTGGCAGCATTAATCCGCAAAATCCAAAGTCGTCTCATATCGCCTTTCCGCTCGCGGCGATGGCGGTAGGCATAGCTTAGTGACTTAAGCATCGACTCATGAGCCCGGCGGTAGAGGGAGTGTTTGGTTGCCCGGTGCCCCTTGGTCATGGCCAATACCTTTTTATGTCGGCGATGTCTGGTTATACCTTTCTTGACTCGTGGCAAGTAACAACTCCTCCTATCTAGCTAACTCCATAGGGTATCAGCCTCTTTATCCTGATTCGGTCAGCAGGATGAAGGGCAATTTTCTCATCAAAAAGGCGTTTCACTCGCTTGGCTTTACGGCGGCGCAGGTGGCTTTTGCCACCTTTAGTCCGCAGAATTTTGCCCCTACCAGTAATATGGAAGCGACTTTTTGCCCCTTTATGCGTTTTCAGTTTTGGCATCTTGAGCTTCCTTTATTTCTCCTTTGGTTTTCGTTTTCGCTGTCGACGCTGGCGCCAGGATTATGTTCAGCCGCTTCCCTTCCAGCGCTGGTTGCCTTTCGAGAGAAACAGCATCACCCAGTGTCTCTGTCATCCGCTGCAGTAGCTTCCAGCCAAGTTCCGGATGGGTAATTTCACGCCCCCGGAACATAACGGTTACCTTAACTTTGGCTCCGTCAGCCAGCAGTTTCCGGGCAGACCTGGCTTTGGCCTCAAAATCATGATTACCAATCTTAGGCCGCAACCGTATTTCCCTCAGTAACAAGACCCTCTGACTCTTCCTTCTAATCTCTTGTTCTTTCTTGGCCTGTTCGTATTTATACTTGCCGTAATCAAGAAGACGACATACCGGGGGTACCGCGGTTGGAGCTACTTCAACCAGGTCAAGGTTATGCTTTCTCGCTGTCTCCTGTGCCTGGTTCAAGGGCATAATCCCTAACTGCTCCCCCTTTTCCCCCACGAGGCGAACTTCTCTGGCTCTAATCATGTCGTTGACACGCAGTCGTTTAATTATGTCCTTATTTACCTCCTCCAAGCACAAGTGTCTTACGAAGGTAAACTATACCACGTTTTCGTTGACTAATCAACTCGTGGTATCGTTTACCTCTTTCACCCTCTTGGCGATGGCCGTTTTGACCGTTTCCTTGAAACTATCAGGGGATTGGGCGGCTATTTGTTTTCCAGTCCGCAAGCGGACGGAAACGGTATCGGTCTCTACCTCTTTATCACCCACCACCAGCATATAGGGTATCTTCTCCAGTTGTGCCTGCCGAATTTTGGGGTTTATCCTTTCCGCCCGAGCATCAACCTCGGCACGGATACCCTCATTTTTGAGTTGGGCTTCCAGCTTATGGGCATAGTCTATGTGGCGGTCGGCCACTGGGATCACCTTTACCTGAACCGGTGCCAGCCAGACCGGGAAAGCGCCGCCATAGTGTTCCAGAAGCGTGGCCAGGAAACGCTCCATGCTGCCCAGTACCGTGCGGTGTACCATGACTACCAGATGTTCTTGTCCATCCTCACCGATATAGGTAACCTCGAAGCGCGGTGGCAGATTAAAATCGACTTGAATTGTCGGCCCCTGCCACGCTTTCCCCAGGGCACTCTCAAACTTGATATCTATTTTCGGTCCGTAAAAGACGCCCTCTCCCGGGTCTACCTCATAGTCAAGCCCGGAACGCTCCAGAGCTCGGCGCAAGGTCGCGGTGGCTTCATCCCAGGCCTGAACCGTGCCCGCGTATTTCTCCGGTCGGGTAGAAAGTAGCAACTGGTAATTGCGAAAACCAAAAGTATCTATCATGAAGAGGGCCA
>JAUWBK010000087.1 GCA_030605045.1 Dehalococcoidia bacterium | reverse complement strand
GTCTCCTTAATTTTAGATACTTAATCAGCATTGTATAACATCAATTTAGCTGATACAATTTTAGGTTGAGGATGCTTAGAGATGAGTGATTTCCCCTACATTGTGAGAAACTATTGTCCTTCGGACTTTGAAGATTATGTTAAGTTAAATGCAGAAGTCGAAGAACTGGAGCCAACAGGGCGTTGTATCTCACCCCAGGTATTCAGCGAGAACCTGGGGCGGCCAAATTATTCTCCCGAACAGGATATGTTTGTCGTCGAAATAGCCAATAAAATTGTCGGCTTTATGGATGTCACCCCAGAACTGAACATTAAGCGCATCCTTATCGACTGCCTAATACATCCAGAACACCGCCGCAGGGGCCTGGCGAAGAAACTCCTTACTTATGCACTACGCCGAGCTAGAGAACTGAAAGTAAAGGTAGCCCATGTCAATATAAGACAGGACAATGCCGTCGCCAAGCAGGTGTTGTCCCGACTAAGTTTCCGGGTCGTCCGCCAGTTCCTTGAGTTGAGATTGTTACTGGCTGAATTTCACCTCCCAGAGGTTACTCACCATAACTACACCTCCCGACATCTGCAGCCAGGTGAAGAGGACAAACTAGCTCAAATTCAGAATCGCTGCTTTGCTGATACCTGGGGATACAATCCGAACACCACCGAAGAAATAGTCTATTCACTGAACTTGAGCTATTGTTCGCCGCAAGATGTCATCCTAATCTACAAAAGAGATAAGCTCGTTGGTTATTGCTGGACCAGAATAGACTGCGAAGCAGGAGTAGTCAGTAGTGAGCAAAAAGGGCGTATCTTTATGCTCGGGGTTGACCCGGATTACCGAGGCAGGGGAATCGGTAAGATAGCACTATTGGCCGGCTTAGCCTGTTTTAAAAATAAAGGTGTACAAGTTGTTGAACTGACCGTGGATAGTGAGAATAAAGTCGCTTGTGCCCTTTATCGTTCGGCTGGTTTCAAGACCTGGACGAGCAGCTTATATTACGAAAAGACAATCGAGTAGCACCCTTAAGTAAACTACTTTGCCAGCAGCGTCTGGCATTCCTTTACCATTGCCTTAGCGATAACCGACCAGCTAAACCCGGTCACCGATGCCCGCAGCAAATTGACCGATTCGGCACTATTATTTGGCTGAGAGAGAAGAAGCGTTATCTTCTCTGCCAGGCGCTGAGGAGCATTGTCCTTCACAACATATCCTGTCTCACCCTGACGAATGATACTGGTGGCACCACCCACCCTAGTTGCCACCACCGGCGTCCCACAAGCTAATGATTCCAGAGCTACCAGCCCGAAGCTTTCATAATAGGAGGGAATAACACAGACATCGGCAGCACTATAAAAGCGAGGTAGTTCCCCCTGCCTGATTACGCCCAGAAAGGTAACCTGGTCCTGTATCTGGAACTCTTGGGATAGTCTCTGAAGCTTTTCCATCTCATGTCGGCTATTCTCATCCCCACCGACGACCAAAAGTCTGGGTTTTTGCTTACTTTTGAGATAGGTCATTGCCATCAGCAATTTGTCTATGCCCTTCAATGGCTCAATTCGGCCGACAAACAAAATATTCTTTCCACCATCCAAGCCTAGCTGCTGCTTGGCTGCTTCTCTGTCCAAGGGTTGGAATAGCTCCAGATTCACGCCACAAGGGACGACACTAACCGTCTCGGGTAAAGCACCGTAGTACCGGATGAGGTCCTCCTTTTCTTTCTCCGTGGCGGCAATGATGCGATGGCAATTCTTGACCAAGCACTCTTCGGTCTTGAGACGAAGCTCAGGCTCTTCTTCACCAACGCCAATAGCATTCTTCACCGCCCCCAGCGTGTGGAACATTACCATATGAGGAACATCCCACCAGACCTGCAGATGCTTCCCCACCCAAGCCGACAGCCAGTAATGACTGTAGACTAAATCATACTGGAGATGGTTACGTTTCCGGAAGTTCTCCAGCTGTCGGGCGAAGTCAGGAAGATGGGGGTAGACAGCTAACTTGTGTATCTCGCCATCCTCTCCTGCCTTGAGATGAATAAGCCGGGCATTATGACCCAGTTCATAAATCAACTTATCTTTCGGGTCATGAACCCGAGTATAAATATCGACCAGATGCCCGCACTTGCCCAATTCACGGGCAAGCTCCAAAACGTAAACACTCATACCGCCAGTATCTTTGGTGCCCAGCTTACCCACCGGGCAACTGTGGGCACTGAGCATGGCGATTCTCAGTGGTCCGTCTTTTAGCGAACTTCTCTTCTCCATTATCACCGTTTGGCTAGTAGTTACTTCATAGTTATCTGGCAATTATAGAGCGGGATTTCGTTACCGCCCAATTGGTATTTATACCTTTCTGCTCCCTTCAGAAAGTCCCATTTTTTCATACCCCGCTTGATGCTTTCCTGGATGCAGAGGACTTTAGAAAGCAAACCCACACTTAAGGAATTATACTGGGGGTCATAGCCACTATTATAGAGGTACATCGCCTCGTTGTAATCAAAACCCATAATCATGGCTGCCGTCAGTTTATCCACCTCAAGAATACCATACCTCAGCAGTTTAAGCTCAGCCATAGCCTTGGCCAGTGACCTGAAGAACGATTCCATCCGGGCAGTCATGAATTCAGCTTTCTCTTCACGGCTCAGCGCAAAAAGTTTTAAGAAGGTGTCGGTTAAAGCGCCAACCTCTTGCGGGCTAACCTCAAGACAGCGGTAATCCACCTTATCTGCCTCCCATAATCGCCTTAACTTGCGCCTTATTTCATGACGCTGCTTTTTATCTAACCCCGCCAGATACTCCTCCCAGGTAGCCGGTAAATCCAGCCCCACGGTAACTGCCTCCTCACGGCAAAGAACTTCAAACCCCCTATTCCTAGCCACATCCACCAGATTGGTAATCACGGTGGAGTCAGCCCGCAGTAGTTTCAAGTCCAGTTGACTAATACCCTGCTGCCTCAAATCATCAAGCAGGACATTAAAGAAATCACCTTCTCCTCCCGGGACGATGACAAAGTCCAGATAGTCGCAAACATCAGCACTGCCAATAAAGAAAGCCTTTTCCCCTTTTATCTGAAGCGGCGCAATACCAACAATGTCTGACTCCTGCCTCACCGCAGCTAAATAAAGTTCAGTCTCAGGCTGAAATTCCCGCCACCAGACTTCTAACCAGGAGGGTAAAACAAAAACTGAGCCCCACTTCAAGCGATGGCTTGAGTCAGTCCAGTATGAAGTGAGGCTCTCAAAGCTCTCCTGAGTAACGGTATAGCTCATATTTTCAGGTAACAGTGTAGCATCTTGTTCTATTTGAAATCAATGGGGTAACTAACAACATAAATGCCATATCCTCATTTGGCTTTAGGCCTCAGGACATGATATAATCTATATTGAATTTTCAACTTACCGTGAAAAGGACATTGTTATGAGTGATAAAACTCCCACTGACCTGAAGACTTTTATCGAAAACGTAAATAAGAAAGATAAGATTAGCGGCAAGAAAATTCGATTTTCCTGGCTAAGGCGAAAAAGGAAGTAAAGCGGAAAAGACCGAGCATCACCTCGAGCTACTCAACACTGAGTCAAACGGGTGACCCTCACGAGCAAAATCAGGTAAATAATTCCCCGAGGCTCCCATTTCTTGCATCCATCCATTTTCTAATCCTAACTCATCCAGTAACCCGATGACCTCGGAATACTCTGCCAAGGTGATTTCCCGGTCAAGAAGCGGTGTCTGTCCAGCCTGGTGGGTGGGAAAGTATTGCGACATGATGCTGACGGTAACCGTGGGCGAAACCTCATTAGCTAACCAAGTAAGTGAGTCCCGGCTTCCTGCCAGCCGATTAGGCAGTATCAGGTGACGCACAATCAATCCCCTCCGGGCGATACCCTCATCATCCATCACCAAGTCTCCAACCTGGCGATACATCTCCTGAATAGCGGCGTGAGCCCGCTCCACATAACCCGAAACCCGGGAAAATTTTCTCCCCCACCTATTATTGGCATATCTCAAGTCAGCCAGATAGATGCTTATTATGCCGTCAAGCTCCCTTAATGATTTAATCGAATCGTAGCTATTGGTATTGTAGACCAATGGTAGTCGAAGCCCCATCGGCACTGCCTCCAGCACCGCCCGGACCAACTGCGGGACAAAGTGAGAGGGTGAAACAAAGTTGATATTATGGCACCCCAGTTCATCCTGAAGGTAGAGCATACGCTCGGCTAAAGTATGCGGGTCAATTTCGTTAGATTGCCAGTCTTTCAAATCCTGACTTATCTGGTGGTTCTGGCAATAGACGCACCTCATATTGCAGTTGCCGAAGAAGATCGCTCCTGACCCCTTACTCCCGGAAATGACCGGTTCTTCGCCATGGTGAGCACAAACCGTAGCGACTATGGGCAGGTGGGCGGAACGGCAAAAGCTTACTTCTCCTTCCAGCCGATTAACGCCGCATTCCCTCGGGCAAATATCACACGAGTGCAATCGTGCTTCCAGTGCCTCAGCGCGGCGCTCCAGTTCGCCGGATCGATAGAGAGCAAGATATTCGGGTTTCGTAACTTTCATGGCTTTAATCTCAATAACTACTGCTCCTTGCGCTTGACCACCAAGACGAGTTTATTTAGGCCTAAAACCTCTACGTTCTCACCGGCTGGTATATCCTCAGCAACCGATTTTGCCTTCCAGTATTCGCCCTCAACTCGGACAACTCCAATCGGCGTTAGCGGTTCTACCACCTCACCTTCGATGCCAATCATTCCTTCCGAGCCAGTAACTCGCTTCACATGGAAACTGGGTATAATCACCTTATGGGTTATGAAAACAGCAGCACCAAGCAGCAAGGCAACAACAATGGCAACCCATAGCGGGATTCTTATCTTGAAAAACCACAAGACCAATAGCACCAAAACTACCGCCGCCACCTCATCCAACAGTAATACCAGAACTATGAGCCAGTCTTTAAGCGTCCTTTTCACGCGCTCCTCGTCCCTACGGCGCTTCCTAGATTTCAAACTGCCATTGGCACCAAAATTGTTTGGGATGGGCATCAGGAGGACAGGTTAAACAACTCATTTTAATCCTAGGGTCAATTACCTCAGCGTAGGAACTAAGAAAAGCGATGCCTACCGCTTTGCACGGAAATTCACCCCTACCGTCCCTGATTCTGGCCTTCTGCGGAGGGCAATCAGTGAAGCGCAGCATCGCCCGGTTATCAGTAAGCTCCACCGCTTTGGGCTTAAAAATAGCGAATAGTGGGTCGAGCTCAATCACTTTGATGAGGTTACGAATCGGGCTACCTTCGTCAATGGGAAAGTACTTCTGTACCCTCCTCGCTTGAACTAAACAGAGTCTCCGCCAGACTTCTACATCTATTTCCAGCGCCGCGTCCAGACCGAACTTCTCCTCAACTAAAGTAAACCATAAGCCGTCAAGAGT
>JAUWBK010000136.1 GCA_030605045.1 Dehalococcoidia bacterium | reverse complement strand
GATACGGCTCTGATGTATGCTATTATACTGGCGCAGGATGAGCGATTTAAAGCAACCCCAAGCTAGGCGGGTCTTACCGATTACCTTTGTCGTTACCTTTCTCGGTTTTCTTGACACTCATTTGTTGATACCAATTATGGCGCTTTATGCGGCTGAGCTTGGTGCCAGCATCGGGATTATCGGGCTTATCATCGGGCTTTATTCACTAACCAATACCCCGGCAAATATCCTGTTCGGTCGGTTGATTGACCGGATAGGCTATAAGGTTCCATTGATTGCTGGTCTTATCGGGGACGCTTTGAGCATGTTTCTCTACTCAGTAAGCCGACTGCCGTTTCACCTGGCTTTAGTGCGGATACTGCATGGGACGACTGGTGCCTCAATTGGTCCGGCGACGATGTCGGCTACCGCTGATTATAGTGCTGAGAGGCAAAAAGGTAGGGCGATGGGCTTCTACGGCATGGCCCTGGCAACAGCCACTTTGGTTGGCTACGGATTGAGTGGAACACTCGCCTCTCGGCTGGGTTATCAAGCTGTTTTCCTGTTTGGGGCAGCTATGCTGATTATCGGAGTAATGCTGAGCTTCTGGCTGCCTGGTAGTCGGCGAAGCAGTAGCGGCCTCAAGACTTCATCTGGCGGTTTCAACAAGGCAAAAGATTTAATTAAAAGGAAGGGGCTTAGTATTGCCTACTGTGCCATATTTGCCCAATACTTTACCTTCGGTGGTGTGGTCACCCTTCTGCCATTCTATGTGAGGAGCCTGGGGATGGAAGTCTTTCATGTCGGGATGCTGCTGGCTATCTTCGCCATTATGTTTATCGTCCTTCAGTTTCCCAGTGGCGCTCTCTCTGACCGGATGGGACGACTGATACCAATAGTATTCGGTTTAAGCCTTGGCATAGTTTCCCTAGTTATGCTACCTTCAGTTGCGATATTCCCGCTGCTGGCAGTGGCAACAGCTTTGTACGGAGTGGCCTACGGACTGCTCTTCCCCTCAATTTCAGCATTGGTGGCTGACCATACCATTCCTGAGGAGCGTGGCCTGGCCACCGGGATATTCCATGCTCTGCTTACGGCAGGAGTTGCCGTCGGGGCACCCGTGATGGGTTGGATTGGTGGAATGGTGGGAGTAAAGTTGGGCTTAGCCTTAAATTCTGGTATTATGGCTTTGGCTCTAATTATAGCTCTGAGAGCTATAAAGCGTATTTGAGCTTGTTCGGTTAGTAGTGTTAAAATTTTTAAGAGGGCTGGTCGTTTCGGCGAGCCCTAAAGGTGTTTGAGGAAGAAAACGTGCCGTTAAATTTAACTCAATTACTCTGTCTTATTGAGGAGATGCCCGCCTATCGTCGGCTGGTAGAAGAGTGGCCGAAGTCAGGTGGGGAGGCTAGGGTAGTGGTGCTTGATGCCGCCAAACCCTATCTTATCGCGGCGCTATATTGGTGCTGGCACCTGCCGATGCTTGTCGTTACGGCACAACCGGAAAATGGCAAGAAACTCTACGAGCAGCTCTTAATCTGGGCTAATTCCCGGACAAAACTTTTCCCTGAGCCAGATGCTTTGCCCTATGAGCGCATTACTGCCGATGCCACTACTGAGTTAGAGCGAGTTCAAGTACTTTCGACACTGGCCAATTGCGACCAAGATGAGCCGACTACGGAGGTGCCTCTAATTGTAGCGTCTGCCCCGGCCCTGATGACAAAGACAACCTCATATAATGACTTCACCTCTACTTGCCACACTGTAAAGCTGGGGATGGAGATTGAGCCTTTTGGTCTATTGAGCCAATGGGAAGCGATGGGCTATAGCATGGAGAGTATGGTGGAGTTACCAGGCACGATAAGCCATCGCGGTGGCATCATTGATATCTATCCTCCCACCAGCGAACTGCCCGCCAGACTCGAGTTCTTCGGTAATACGGTGGACAGTATCCGACTCTTTGATCCGGCAAGCCAGCGCTCACTTAGGTCAGTGTCATCAATGGCTATCGGCCCTGCTACGGAACTACTCACACCTCTGTTGAGTAAAAAACCGGAGCTAGAGCGGGTTCTTAATCATCTTGATCTGTCCGGCTGTACTGCCGAGGTGAGCCAGCAATTCCAACAGGAAATAGACATGCTGCGGGACAGGCAGCGGCCGCGCGAGATGCCGTTTTATGCCTCACTATTTAATAGAGATAGTCTCCTGAATTACTTGCCACAGAATGCTCTCCTGGTACTGGATGAACCTCGGAACATTGCACAAGCCATAGAGGAGCTGGATACTGAAGCTGAGCAAATGCGCTTGGAAAAGTTGGAGAGGGGAGAGTTACCGCGTAATTTCCCCCGACCCTACTTCACTTGGCAAGAGACAGAGCTGGGAATTAAAGATAAGCAACGCTTGGCACTTACCGCTTGGGGCACTGACGAAGAGCAGCACCGCTTAAACTTCACGCCTCCCCCCGGTTATGCCGGACGGCTACCATCATTCCTCAAAAAAACCAAGCAACTCTTGGGTCAAAAACAGCGGCTTATCCTCGTTAGCCACCAGGCAAGTCGCTTATCCGAGCTGCTTAACGAAGAAGATATCATTGCCGCCCCACTGACTGAAATCAAACAAATACCCACACCCGGTTCGTTGACGTTAGTTCAGGGCTCACTGGCTGAGGGCTGGGTGATGAATAATGACACTTACCTGTTCACTGATGCTGAAATCTTCGGTTTCATCAAGCAACGACGGCTGACCAAAAGACGTCCGGTGCCACATCACAAGCTTTTGGTCGATATAACTCCGGGCGATTATGTGGTTCATGTTGAGCATGG